>JBAUTA010000788.1:0-1684 GCA_049581985.1 Kovacikia sp. | reverse complement strand
CCGCAGCAGATTTCCAGTCTGTTCTAACTCCTGCGCAATTTGCTGGTATGTCGAATTCAGGCCATCCTGGTGTTTGATTGTGGGCTGGGAGGGGAGAGAAGGATCTGGCTGGGTAGACACCTGGAGTCGCCCCTGGTTATTGTCATAAAGCCTGCCAACTTCGTTCATGATGTCGTTGGCAACGAGGGCATATTCAGCCGATTTGCTCAAAGTTTTAACGACTGAATCGAGAAAAGCTTTGAGCCGATCGCGACTCGGTGCGACTTCTAATAGTTCATGCAGCAGTGCTTCCAGCGGAAATGAGTCAACGATGCTCTGGCTGTTTTCCCAGGTACTTTTGCAGGAATAAAAGAGGAGCTTTTTGATCCGGGCTAAATTGGGGTTTTGCTGCAGATTGTGAATCACATCCGCATACAATTCAGTTAGTTGAGGCTCAGAAGTTAGAAGAATTTTGTAGACAGGGATGACTTCCCGAATATTCTTAAGTTCTTTGGGTCCCAGATAACGGGTTCCTACATTTAGGCTCGCCTTGATTACATCGTAGACGGTTTGGGAAATACAGATGCCGCCGGGATCTGCCAGCGTTTGCAGCCGGGCTGCAATGTTAACTCCATTGCCCATGACATCCGTTTCATTGATGAAAATGTCTGCCAGATGGATTCCAATCCGGTGTTTGAGGGCATCGTCAGGGGATAATTTACTCGCTTTTTCGATGAGTTTTTTTTGTACCTCAACTGCGTATTCCACTGCTTTGACGGCGCTAGTGAAGCACATCAATAGCCCGTCCCCAGTGGATTTAAGCACCCGACCTTCCTTCGCTTCACAAAACTGCTTCATTAGCTTGAGGTCGCGCCGAATCAGATCTAATGTGTGATCTTCATCAATTGACATCCGCGCACTGAAGCCAACACAATCTGTAAACACGACGGTTGCCAGTGTGCGTTGTCCCTTTAACTCTGATGTCAGCAAGTCTTTTTCCATGGTTTCTACCGACAGGCGGGGTTCAAACTGCTCCAATCTGGATTGCGCGATCGCCCGGGCAAACACTCTAAAGAATTCAGTAAAAATGCACACCCTTGATCAAGTTGCCCATTGCCACCAGTCAAACTGTAACTTTGCTTACCCAAGATTGAGCGCTGGGAGATACTGGCTTGAATGACGTCATGTTGTAAGGATAAGGTTTCCATGAGCTTGACTAAAAACACCGGGGCGACATGGACTGAAGGCAGCTTAATGCAGTTTTACAAACCTGCTAGGCAATGGTTCACTCCGCTTTCTCTCACAATCCTTTCCGATAATTCTCTCCCATAATCCTCTCTCCTACATGGCTTCGGTGCATCCCTATTTTGTGTTAAACCCAATCCTTTGCCAGGGGACTTCCCCCCGGACTCCTGCAATGTGGAGTCCTAACTCCCCCCACTCCCCGAAAGGGTCTGGGGTGATGAGTTTAAGCTCAATGGGACAAGAATCCAGGGAAAGGAGACCCAATGCACCCCAATGTTGAATAAAACAACCATTGGAGGTAGAGACACTCTCTTTAATAGAGTGCCCCAATGTCCTGCGATCTGCACGGCTATGGAGAAATGGGCGGAAGCTTGAAGGGGGGGGGAGGTTAGTACAACAAAAATAAAGTTTTGAAAGGGGTGAAGGGGTGGAACCCCTGCTTGGGGGCTTCGCCCCCACT
>JBAUTA010000787.1:0-1718 GCA_049581985.1 Kovacikia sp. | reverse complement strand
GCAAGACATATTGCAAGCTCGCTAAGAAAGCTTCTGTGCCTTGTTGCGGGATGTCCAGAGGCTCGACAAGCAGGACGTTGCTGGTGTCACTCACCATCAGATGCACTTCATTCTGTACCGTTGATGGGGACTGGGACTGGTCTTGCGCTTGGCGAGGCTCTCCCCAAACTCCCGTTGCCGTGTCTAGCTTGAAGCCACGCTCTTCACTAGTGCGAGGTCCACGGTTAATTCGCCAGATATTAGCGGTATCCCCGTAGGTCAGCTTGAGCAGAGGGGTTCCATCTTCGGCCACAACCGTTGCTATTTCTTGCTTCTGCTTATCAAACCGGAAGTGGGTTGTGACGTCGTAGCCATATTTGAGACGCTCTTCTTCGTCACAGGTGATCCGCTCCCGACGACGTGTTAACAGCGTATCCATGGCTAAAACCCGACTGAGCTTAGCAGGTGTACCATCTTTCCCTGCTACTAGTTGAGTCCCGCAGTTTTCACATATTTCCCGCTGCCAATCATCGCCTGTATGGAAATAGCCACAGTTATGGCAAACTGCAACTCTTTGGTAGTTTTCGTCAATGCCTCGAACCGGAATCCGGGTTTTACTAATTTGGAACTTATTGCCCTCAAAGTAGACGATATTGCCTGGGGCAAACTCACGAATGGCTACTGCTCGTGGACGGGTAATAAATTCGCTTTGCTCGCCTGCGGAAATATAAGCCCGTACAGGCAGACGGGGGAAATTGTATCCCGGCAAGAAGCCTTCAGCCGCGAAATAGCGATACGGATAGAACTCAAGCTGAGATTGATTTTGCCCTTTACTTTGACCTACGAGTAAGTCGATTTGTCGGCGAGATTCCCTTTCCAAATTCTCAGCCTGGTTGCGCTCTTCCTGAGAAACCATTCCTTTTGCAGAACGGTCAATGACCTGGCGAGCTTTTTCAAGCTGGATACTGGCGTCCTGGTAAAGTTCTCGCCAACGATTACAGGCTTTATCAAAGCTGTTTAGAGCATTTTCTAGAGAATCTTTGAGCCAATGGGGAGTGTACCAACTCGTGTGGTTCAGGTCAGTCTGGCAGAAGGAATCAGCGAGGATTTGCTGGGCAGATTGAAAGCAGCTTTGCAGCGCGGCTGGAGACAGACTGAGGGCATCTCGCACGCTGGTTTTGAGCGGGTATTCCTCAGCATCCAGATCCAAGATCTGGTTCATGGAGTGGTCTAGATAGACCCCCGTGTGAGCTAGCCATAGGGAATGAACATGGGCTTTGACTAAATCCTGATTGCCTAGCTCTAGCTTGGGAGGAACCACAACCCCAGCCACCATCTGGTCTTGCCGCTTAAAGAAATACTGGTCGTGTCCACTGCCGACCGAGGCGTAGGTCAGGACCAGGGCTGCTTGGCCGCTGCGTCCAGCGCGACCACTACGCTGGGCATAGTTGGCTGGGTTAGGCGGTGCGTTTCGCATGTGAACGACGTTGAGGTCTGAAATGTCGATACCCAACTCCATCGTGGGAGAGCAAAACAGCGTTGCTAATCGGCCTTCACGAAACTGAGCTTCTCTTTCTTTGCGTCGGTCATTGCTCACTTGCCCTGTGTGCTCTCTACCTTCCATGCTCTGGATGCGGTCACATCCCTGATTGTAGAAATCTTGAAAGTAGCGATTGACTTCACTTTTTGTATCTTCGCTACCCTGTAGGCGGCGAGAGGTCATCGGGTCAGGTGCAATG
>JBAUTA010000786.1:0-2136 GCA_049581985.1 Kovacikia sp. | reverse complement strand
TAGCAAACCTTAACTGATTGGAATAAGATTAAGGTTGCAGTAAACGAACAACCAGGCGACGATCGGGTTCCTGCCCCCGGCTGTAGGTTTCCAAATCTTCGTGTTCCTTTAGCATGGTATGAACTTGACGCCGCTCAGCAGAGGATAACGACCTTAGCTCAAACTCTTCACCCGTTTCCCGCACATGAACGGCAGCTTCCTCCGCCATTGCCTTCAATTCTGCGTAGCGCCGCAACCGATATCCAGCCAATTCAATGGTAAAAGCACCCTGCTGTTCCGGTTCCTGGCCCAGATTCAAAATCGCATTCATCAGATACTGAATGGAGTCTAAAACAGTTCCATCAGGTCCGATCAGCGATTGAATCTGGTCGGCTGTCAGACTTGTTTCGTCTATGGTTAACCACCTACTATCTTCCGCAAAATTGGGATTCGGTTCCGGATCAACTGCTGCAGGCAACCCTGCTAGCTTCAAAAGCTCTGTCAACCATGCCTGGCCCCGTTGCTCCAAATTGGTGCTCATCGCTAGACCTCAGGATTTTTTCTTGGACCGTCCTGGCTCAAATGGAGGAGCATCCTTATCATTTTTACCCTCCTTAGCCTTTGAATCAGGCTCTTTTTTAGAGCGACCGGGCTGAGGGGGTGAAATGGTTTTGCCGCCTTTAACTTCCTTAGTTTTTGAATCGGCTTCTTTTTTAGAACGCCCTGGCTCAAAGGGCAAGGTTGCCGCTGCCCCTGCTTTTTCCTCTGCCTCCACCAACTTTTGGATATCTTCAGGCAAGGCTTCCCGTGAGAGGATAAAGGTCTGCAACGTTTGAAAGATATTTGCAATTACCATATACATCAACACGCCAGCAGGAAGAGGGAAAAAGAGGAACATTCCTGAGAAGAGAACTGGGGTAATTTTGTTGACCGTATCCTGGTTGGGATTGGAACTGGGGGCTCCTCCCTGTCCTGATAGAAGCTGGTTGATGTAGATGCTGACCCCAAAGAAGATAATCATGCCAACCACATCCCAGTGGATTGTGCCATCGGGATCGATCGCCCCTACCCGGCCTAACTTATCAATGAAAAGGAACCCCTTATCGGCTGCCAGACCAGGGACAAACCCTTTAATGGTGACATCTCCTGGCTGAAGTGCCTCGATTGTGCCATCGCTATTGATTTTGACGCGTTCAGCACCACTCGCCACCTCCAGCCGGGGAACCAGTTTTTCTCTAGTTTCAGGATAATCTTCCAGCAAGGTTCCCAGCGGTTTGCCTGCTGTGGTTTGAAACTCGATGCTGGTCTTTTCACCAACCGCCAGCTTGGTCCCCCCTGGAACAACGGCAGCGATCGGAGCGTGAATCCCATCAGTGAGATAAACGTTTTGAGGAGAAGTTGCGAAAGCCTGAGGTTGAATTTGCTCAATCTGCTCCGTGGGGAGAATTTGCAAATTAACTGAATAAGGAATATCAGAGAACGGTGATCCCCGCAGGGTAGCGAACAGAGCAAACAGAATGGGCATCTGGAGCAGAAGGGGGAAGCATCCAGCGAGTGGATTTCCCAACTCCTTCATGACATTCGCCATTTCCTCCTGTTGCTTTTGCGGATCGTTCTTGTAGCGCTCCTTAATTTCCGCCTGCCGCTTTTGCATGATTGGCTGAACAACCTTCATGCGGCGCATGTTGCGAATTGAGCCGGCGCTCAAGGGGTATAGCGCAAAGCGAACCACCAGTGTCAAAGCCACGATCGCGAGTCCATAGCTGGGGACAATCCCGTAGAAAAAATCCAGGATTGGCAGCATTACATTGTTGGAGAGAAACCCAATACCAAAGTCCATTCGCTGAACGTCGCCCCTTGTACTCTGAATTGTCTAAATCTAAATCTATCTCTAAATCTATCCAAGTCTACCCAAAGATCTGACCAGGATGCATCTGATCAGCATACACGCAGATGGCCAAAGGGAAGCAAGTAGGGTTACTACGCCATCAGTGACTGGGTGCAATTAAGCTAAAGACGGTTTTGGGATTGGGATCCGGCTTCAAACTGGTCTGCTCACAGAACGCCCCAACCGTCGAAGGGTGGAACCCGCTGCCTGGAGGCAACGCCCTAGCCCCCCCATTGCTCATCCATATTGCTCATCCATATTGCTCATCC
>JBAUTA010000785.1:0-8868 GCA_049581985.1 Kovacikia sp. | reverse complement strand
CCATATGGGCACCTCGAAAAATAGAATTTGATCGCCTGAAAACCTTATTCGTTCGTAGCTCATTCTCAATAAATCAGCCTGATTCTCAATAAAGCTGAATTAATCGAGGTGCCCATATGCTTCAAATCCTTTCTCTACAAAGGGGGTTTAGGCTGTTTTTGCTAAAAATTCTAGATTTATGCAAAAATTATATTTACAGAGGTTAAGACTTGCTCAAATCCTACTAATGCTTTTACCCATTTGCATTGGTTATACTGGCAAACATCGAGAAACTTTTTCATCCCGCTTTCAAAGCTATAGGAGGTTCACGCAAAATCAAGGATTTCAATAGAAGCTATGCCAGAAATGCAGTCATATCCTCATTGAATAAGTCATCGAAGCAGTAAGGCATCTCCCATAGTCCTAAACCGTTAGCGTTAGACAATGACGGTTCGAGATGAAAATCCTCTAGCATCGCCGAAACCAGAACCGTTTGTTTGGCATCGGTTCCATCGGTCTTGATATCGTGCAATGTATACGGCGAAAAGCCAAGTTCTTGATTGAAACCAGACAAGTCTTGGGGCATATAATAGTAGGCTTTGACGATGCCGCCAAACTCGATCTCATCCATATGGCTGAGGACTGTTTCTTTGCAATTTTTCCGATTGACCTTGATACCATTCAAGCTGGGCTTACCTAAATTATCCCCATCTATGACTTTGTAAAAAAATCGTTCGCTCTCTGGCGACTCAACTCTCAGCAACATTGCGTGTTGGCGAGAAATCGCTTGTTCCTGCAACACAATATTGTTGCTGGGCGCTCTCCCTAAAGTATAAGCAGCAGATGTCAGTTCAATGAATTGTGGCTCGCCCTCTGTTTCAACTATCAGAACATGACTACTCGGGAACGGTGAAATCATGGCGAATCTATCTGGAAGAGACTGGCTAGGGTAAAAAGCAAAGAAAAAGCATTGCTCCGATCTCTTAAATTTAGCCTGCCCTGGAGATGAGTGCATCGGTAAAAATCCTGAATTCCAAGGGTAGGCACCTGTTCCATCTTCGACATCATGCACAAGGCCAGCAGCTCAAAGTTCGAACGATGTTGCGCGGTTCCGTCTAAGCAGTTCCTTTACTTGGTGCTCGATTAAAGCGGGAAAACGAATATTCCCCGATGTCACTTTCATGCCAAAATGCTCGAAGCGAAAAGGACTCATGCCTTCAGCCGCTGTAACGTTTCCAAAAGGGTTTGCGCGGTAAAGGGTTTTGCCAAAAAAGCCTCTACCTCCTGGGAAGGTAATTGGTCGTTGGAAGATAAACCGCTCATGGCAATAATGCGAGCAGAGGGATTAATGCGTTTTAAGGTCTGAATGACCGTTGCACTGTCTAACGAAGGCATCATCAAATCCAGCAGGACAAATCGAACCTCATCTTGATGTTTTGCGTACGTGGCGATCGCTTCAATCCCATCGATCGCTGTGACTGTCCTGTAGTTAAAAGCTTCCAGAGATATTTTTGTGATTTCGCGGATCGATGCCTCGTTGTCCACAATGAGAACGAGCTCCCCTTGACCCATTAAATCGTAGGAGGATTCTTCCTCTTCCTGTTCCTCATTGACCTTTATAGCCGGAAGATACACCTTAAAACAGCTTCCTTTGCCGACTTCGCTATACACCGTCAAAAAGCCGCCGTGACTTTTGACAATACCCAAGACGGTCGAGAGTCCTAACCCCGTCCCTTGCTCTTTTGGCTTTGTGGAGAAAAACGGATCGAAAATCAACTCGATATCCTCGGGCGATATCCCGATGCCCGTATCTTCTGCCGTAACGACAATATAGGAACCTGTACGGGCTTCGAGATTCATGCGGACATAGTTTTCGTCGATCTCTACATTCTCGGCTGTTAGCTTCAAGATGCCTCCGGCACTCATGGCATCGCGGGCATTGACGCACAGGTTCATGAATACCTGATGGAGCTGGGTGGCATCCCCTTGTACCATCCATAATTCTCGGGTAGACATCGATAGTTCGATGTCAATATTCTTGGGAAACGTTTCTCGGGCAATATTGACTATTTCAGACAGCAGGTGCCCAACCTGCAAGAGACTGCGCTGACCATCGAGTCCCTTGGCAAAAGACAATATTTGTTTGACCAGACTGCTGCCGCGCTGGGCGCTCTCCTGGAGCAATCCGAGGAGCCGTTGACTGCGCTCGTCTAATTTCGTGTTTTTGAGAGGCAGCAGCTGCGTCGCAGCCATGATCGGGGTAAAGATATTATTGAGGTCGTGGGCAATACCGCTGGACAAAGTGCCCAAACTTTCCAGCCGTTGGGCGCGCAGAAACTGTTTCTCCAGCAGTTTTTTGTCGGTAATGTCGTTTTCTACGCTTAAAATTGACTTTGCCTGACCCATCTCATCGAGAATTAAGGTGCAGCGACTCTGCACGATAATCTCTCGACCGGACTTGGTATGTTTAACGACTTCCCCTTCCCATTCTCCGATCTCGAGCACGGTTTCCATTGCGTCAGTAAAGCTTTGATTGAAGTTAGGCAGAACCTCTAGATCCAGGATCTCCGGGGTCGACCATCCATAGATCCGCTCGGCCCCTCGATTCCAATATTGAATGCGCCCTTTTAAGTCGCGCAAGATAATGGCATCGGTCGCGACGTCTAACAGGGATGCCTGCTCTCGAATTTTTTGCTCCCCTAACTTGCGTTCGCTAATATCGGTAATTGTGCCTACATAGCCCACGATTTCGCCAGCAACTCCCAGTTCTGGCGCAGCCTGTCCATACACCCAGGTTGCCTGCCCCTCCGATGATTGAAACCGATACTCCAGGCGGAATGGGCGATGGGTTTCGAGCGATATAGCCCATTCGTCGGAGACGCGTTCGCGATCGCTCGGATGTAGCCCTTTCATCCAACCGAAACCCTCTGCTTCCGAACGCTGGAGTCCGGAAATCTGGCACCAGCGTTCGTTCACATAGGTACAAAGACCGGATGCATCCGTACAAAAAATACCGACGGGCGATACGTTTGCCAAGGCTGCATAGAACTGTTCGCTCTTGCGAAGATCGAGTTCCGTGCGTTGTTGTTCGACAAGTTGGATTTGCATCCGTTGGTAAGCATTCGCCTGCTCCACTTGCAGCTCGAGGTCCATTGCACGAACTTCTAGGAGTTTGATCTTCTCGGCTTCTAGCTCCGATACCTTCTGCTCGAGAATTTCAGTTAACGTATACAGCTCCACCGGATTGAGGACTCTCAACAGACTTGTCTGAGTGACGATGCCCAGCAGCTCGCCATCGGAACCCGTCACCGCCAAGCGACCGATTAAGCGTTGCGTCATCGTCTGGTGTACTGTCCACAGCGAATCTTCCGGGCTTACCGAAAAGACTGGCGTACTCATGACTGCGGCTGCCCTAACCATTGCAAGGGGCAATCCAAGGGCTTGAAATTGCACAATGTCGCGTTCCGTTATCATGCCCACAGGTATCGGGTTCCCCTGACCCGATGGAGGCTCTTGAACAATTACGACAGTACTCACTCGGTGCGCTGTCATTAATTTGGCGATCGCCTTCATCGAGTCCTGAGGATTTGCGCAGATCACTGTCTTTGTCATTGCCTCGGCAACGAGACGTAAGCGCAACAGGTCTGCAGGCCCCGTGATTTGCCGCAAGTTCTCATGGGTTAGCAAACCTGCAATCCGGTCTTGCTCGTCAAGGACGGGCACATGACGGATGTTGTGTTGTTGGAGCAAATTCGCTATGAAGAAAATATCCGTGCAGGCGGATTCCTGGACGGTAATGACCGGGCGGGTCATTGCCTGAGAGATCAATAAAGTATCTAAGGATTTCCCTTGGGCGCTGAGGCGAACCACATCCCGCTCTGTCAAAATGCCGAGGAGGCGATCCCCTTCAACCACCAGCACACAGCTAGAGCGCGCCTCGTTGCGAAGCTCTTCGCTGTCGATATTCCTTGAAGTCGGACAGACCGATCTCATCTCGCTCATCAGAGCGATGGCGGTCATCACCGTAGTCTCAGGCGTTACCGTCAAGGGTTTCCGGATAATTGCCGACTTAAAATCGGCGGAGTGAAGAGGAACCTCGAACCCCATTCCTTAAGGACCTCCCTGTAGAAGCTCAACATTTGGAGAAAAGGAAGATCTATTGGATTTTAGACTAATTAGCGAAGAAAAGATGAAGAGCCACTTAGCAGTGGCTCTTCATCTTTCTGGGTACAGCATGCTTATATTTTCTAACCCTGTACTCCCATCGTCGGCAAACTTGAATAGAAGCATTATGAAGAGAGTTTTGAGATCGCAGGCTATCGCAGCTATCCGCTCACGGAGGAGCAAAAAGCAACGAATCGGGACAAATCGAAGGTGCGTGCCAAAGTCGAGCATGTCCTTGGCGCATGGGGGATGGGGATGGGGGCAAACTGTTGCGCTGCATCGGCATAAAGCGGGTGAGTGCTCAACTCGGCTTGAAAGATTTGACCTATAACCTCAAGCGGTATCTGTTTTGGAGCAAGAAGGAACACAAGACTGTGCCGGCACAGTTTGTCTAAATTACTAAAAAAGCTTCAAAATAAGGGTGAATTACCCACAGTAAAACCGTATTTTCATCCAATCAATTCATTCAAATTCTACTGAAGCGTTAGTAGCGCTAGTGTCAATCCCATTCTTTAAGAAAATCTTCTTTTCAAGGTGCCCTTTAGCCAACATGTACTAGTACTCGATGGCATTAGTAAACCAACCATTGATCATCTTAGACCTCAGACACTATGGTTACTCTCGCTCTTCAATGGTGGGTGAATTTCCGCCACCCTGTACTAGATACCCCTCATCCTAATATTTAGGAGCCATCCAAGGATAATTTACAGGTGGAAATTTTCTAATTCTGCTTCAATCCACTCTTGTTCTAACAGTAAAGTATCTAGTTGGTCATAGCTAATCAGTTTATTTGCAATTAGGATTTGACCCAAACGTTTTTTAGTGTTTGCCTGTTCTAACAAAGCTGCTTCTAATTGGTCGAGAGTAATTATGCCCCGACTTACAAGCAATTCACCCAACAGACGCTGTTTGACTGATGCTTCCATCTGCTCTTTTTCTGAGTTAAATGTCCTTTTCTTAGTTTGCCCTTAAAAAATAAATTATTAGCACTCGATGTTCATTTTTTTACAGTTTTGGGGTGTAAGTCCAAACACGGGGGTATAAACCCAAACTCCGGAAAATTCCGTCAACTCGCACGGCGAACGTGACCTTTCTGGTTTTCGATGGTTGGCGGGTTGGGCATAGTTCAAATGAGGGCAACACTTCTGGGAAAACCCAAAAGACTGGAACCCTTACTGTCCGTAGCAAAAATACCTTAGCTTCTTGAAGAAAAGTGTTATTCTCCCACTTGGCGCGTTGAAGCATACCGGAATCGAGTGTTTACTCCCATGCGAGTGAATCAGAACCCGCAAATTCCGCCCGTCTTTAGACGATTGCTAGACCATTTTCGTGAACGCATTGAAGGCGTGTTTAACGAAGTCCAAAACAAGGGACGAAATCTAGAGTGATTGCTCAGAAAAAAGGTTGAAGGGCTATGCGCTCATGTCGCCGTCAAAATGGCCAGTCACACCTTACGGATTCTGCTGCGACAACGTTTTGGCATTGATGTTCTTACTTTCGAGCAGCACGAACCTCAAGCCTCTTAGGGGTTGTAAGCCCAAACCGGCGGAATTTATCCACATCATCTAGGAATGTTAATTTTCACGCCTAAACATAGGCTTTAAAGCTTTATAGGGGAGTACTTTCAAGAATTCTCTACTTCTAGCAAATGTTTTGCTTCAATTACTCCAGGTAGACGAGAGGAATCTTCACGTAGAGATGTCTAAAATGGGTATACCCTATCCTGATGTCAACCTCAACCCATTTTGAGCGTCAGGATAGAGTCCTATTTGTAATTTATTGACACTCGCAGTAAAGGGTCATAGGTTTCATCCTGACATTTCTCCACTTAGATGCCTTTTTGGCGAGGATTGAATGGCTGTAGCCGCCAATTTTGACGCGCTTGACAAATTCCGTCGGTTTGGGCTTACAACCCCTCTTAGTCATCACATAAGGTGTTTTTTTATCCTGTACATAGGAATTCAGTAGAATCCCTCAGGCGATTATTATCGAGTACCTATACACTGATCTTATTATCAGCAAAGTCTCATATTTTCAAAGGATCCACTAATATCTATTTGCCAAGTGAGCAAAATCCAGATATCGACCTACAAAATGGAATCATGAATTGCACTACGCAGGTCTGAGTCAAGTCAGCAAGAAATCTCTACCGCATCTACTTTTTTCTAGAGAATTAGCAGAGGTCAGAATTATTTAATGTTTGTATGTGAAAAAGCGATCTATTGACATGGCCATATTGAGTCAGTTTTTCAAAAAATCTGCTCCCAAGCATACGTCCGATCTCTCTGCTTGTTCCGATACTATAAAGACAGGTCAACATCTGGCTAACCGTTACATACTCAAAGAAATGGTTGGCAAGGGTGCCATGGGGCGTGTTTTTCGTGCGGAGGACAGCTTACTAGGGAACGTATCGGTTGCCGTTAAAGTGCTCTCACAGAATATACGGAACGAGCAGATGTCGGAGCAGTTTTTTAAGGAGGCCAGAACAGGTGCTTTATTGGGGCATCAAAACATCAATATTGTCCGTGTCCTGGACTATGGAGTGCATGAAGAATCGATCCCATTTTATGTCATGGAGTACGTTGAAGGAGGAACTCTCGAAAAGGAAATAACCTTGCAGCCGCTAGAGCTCTCCCGTTTTGTGAAGCTCATGACTCAAATTTGTTCGGGGTTGCAGAGTGCTCACCAGGGTGTGCTAATCGATAAAAAACTCTACTGCGTTGTTCATAGAGATATCAAGCCCAGTAATATTTTTATTACCCATAATTCAAGCCTGGGAGAAATAGCAAAAATTCTAGACTTTGGAATTTCCGACTTATTTAATCGCAACAACCAATCCAAGGAACAGTTGGGAATGGGGACTCTAACCTATGCTTCTGGGGAGCAACTGAAGAACCAAACGCCTGATCCACGTTCAGACATCTATAGCCTTGGCATTACAATGTTTGAGGCACTTACTGGACATCTGCCCATTGTGCCGGAGGAACAGAGTCTGCGAGGATGGGTGGAAGCGCATTGTCATCAAATACCCCGCAAGATTTCTGAGGTTGCCCCTCACCTTAAAATCCCAGTGGCCTTAGATCGATTAATTCAAAGCTGTCTTGCAAAAGATATCCGGGAGAGACCGCAGACGATAGCCGAATGCCTCGAAACACTCAAAAATCTTACAATCTCCCCTATAGCGGGATTAAGCAACCTGTCCGTTGAAGAATCCGTTGAAGACATTTTAGATGGAATAATCAACGCTCCGGACATTAGTACATCTATCCGTGCGGCAAGTACAACGAGAGTATTGGATGTCTCGCTAACCGATCAAGCTTGGCAAGCATCATGGCCTTGCAATAAGCCAGTTGCAGAGATCGTATTTGCTCAGAATTTTCAAAAGTTTAATCAAGAGACAGCCTCGCTTTGGGTGATGCTGTCTCACGCAAAAATACAACAGCAATATTTGACTCATCACTATACGGAATTCATCATTGATGATGAGTTTTGTTCGATGGTGGCCTGGGTCACTGTTCTGTTTAATGAAGTGGGTCACTTGCGCTGCTTTCCAAGCTATATCAATCTTAAAGATGCTAAGAGCAAGCAAATGCTTCAAAACCTCATTCATCAAAGCGAATACTTACTGATGCTATTCGATATCGGCACACTAACACAGCCATCCAAAGTGTTAACTTTGACGATTGGCGAGCCTCAGCGAAAATTACTGTCGAAGCAACTAACTCTGGTAAAGCAATCTCCCGCATCGGAGAACTCCCAAGTTGTTAAACTCAAACTCAAAGAAAAGTATCAAGTGTTTAAGATGGATCTACCCAAGAATCTGAAGAATCTAGTGATTAGTTGAGGTATGGTTCTTAACCAAGACCGTTAAATAGCTCGGTGGGATAAAAATCATCATCAAAATCTTCCAGCGATAGGATATCCTGGTCGGTCGATAGGTCGCCTGGTTGTACATCCTCATTGTCTACTCTGGCGACGTTTAGGCTAAGGGACTTCGCCTTAATGCTTTGGTAAGCGGTATCCTGTAGTTTGAGATAGTCAAAGTATTTTCTGTTGCTGGGGACGTTCAGCACCTGATATTTAATCTGGATTAGACTGCCTAGGGTAATGATGTCGTTTGGATTGAGATCTTGGGCCTTACATTCAACCCCATTCACGCTAAGACCATTAAGGCTAGCTTTGCCAGACGAGTCGCCATCTATAATGCGGTAGCGATGGCTACCACTGGAGGGCAACGGCAACCGCAGCAGGAGAGCATGCTGCCGCGAAATGACCCGATGCTGAATCACGATGGGATTATGCTTGTCTCGACCGATGGAGTAGGTCGCTGACTTCAACACAACTGGACGGGGTTCCGGTTGGTCATAAATCAACAGGACGTGGGTATTCAGATCTTGTAATATCATGGCGCTCTATGGAACATAGCTTAGGCACAATACTTCCTAGTAAATAAACAAGAATTCTATGCCGCGTCTCCTGTTCGCACTGTAACAAGCACTCTGGCAAATGATCTCTGACCATTCAAAGAGGTGTGTGAATCCCCTCCCTTTTATTAAGTTTGCCCAAAATGAACGCGGGAGGAGACTGGTCTAGCGGTTGTCCGCCCAAATCGGCGGAATTTGTCCAGCTTGTCAAAAGAGTTCCTTTTGTAGAAGCTCTACCCCCACAATGGTAATAGCTCAACGACCAAGTCCCCCTATTCGTGGAGATCGCTGCTTCTGCACC
>JBAUTA010000784.1:0-3135 GCA_049581985.1 Kovacikia sp. | reverse complement strand
TGTCTATCCAGGTCGCGTCATCAGCTTAAGTGGCGAAATGAGCTTTGTGGGCACAGGTTAAATGGCGAAGCCTTCTTCATCTCAAGCGATCGCCCATCCAATGCTCGACAACTGCCCAAAAATCGCTAAACTCTACTGAATGATGCGAGGAAGTGCAGCAATATGGACACGAAACCCATGTTAATCCGTCACAGACAGCTCTCAATGCTAGAGACATCCGAAATCCCATCACGCCCACTTGCACCCGCCCAGCCAGTCCGAATCAGGGCAACGGCGCTCACTGGAGAAAGGCGAGAGCATCACAGACCGCGCATGGAGTCACGCCCCGACCAGCTCCCGAATAAGCAGCAGCTAGCCGATGCTGACGAAATAGCCCAGCGGGTCAAAGATACGTCCCGTTCAGCGACGATTGAGTATCTGCTGAACCGTCAAATGAATCGACAGCCCAAACTTTTTGAGGGCGACAGACAGCCACAGCCAAGGCTTGAGCATTTGGCGATCGCGCGTGGGAGCGATGGATTCTTCCGCACGATCGACCGCAAGACGAAGCAGCCCATCACGCGCCATGCCTTCGAGACAGCGACCTACTGCACTCAAGCCGCCGCTGAGCTAGAACGCACCTTTGAACTTGGCGGAATGCTGTTGAATCCAGAGCTACTGGAGCACATTGAGGCGATCGTCCTAGCGGCAGTATGGCGGGAGCGCGTGGCGATGGAGATAGCGGTGGCGTAGCGGTTGGGATGGATGCCATGCGGACTCTTAGTGCAATTGTAAATTAACCCTCAGAGGAAGCGAGTAGGCTATCAATGATCTTTTGTTGTTCAGTGGGATCCTCATCCTCAAACAGTTCACTGAATGTCTCAAAATCATTAAAATCGCTGTCTGGCTCTTCATTGGACTGAACAGTGGCCGTGGATTCAATCACTTCAGACATCTGGAAACTCCCCCTAAAATAAACTTTTCAATCATGAACTGAGAATCTTTTCTCTGCATCCGAAGAAACACGTAGGTTGACTTTCGGGATGGACTGCGAAATTTCTACCCAAAAGTTCAGTGAAATTACGAATAGGCGATTTGAGTTTTTCTGAACATACTAATTGAGTGCTCAAGATCACCGACAGCGTGCGACCCTGTACACAGCCGATAAATAATTTCGCCGATATCATTGACCTAATCAATTTGATTGAAGTAGACCAGTAGCCATGAAATCATCGCTTGATCCTCAACTTATAGAATTTCTACAACAAGAGTTGTCGATATCGGCTGAAGAGATTGGTGTGGTCATGCGCCGCCAAGAGTCGCCAATACCGCAAATGCCGATTTTGCTTTGGCAGTATGGGCTGATTACAATCCAGCAACTAGAAAAAATCTTTGACTGGCAGGAACAAGTATCTTGTGGTGCTGTTGGGATATAGAAACGACAAAAATGGCTGGATGATTTTGCCCTCAGATAGTCTTGCTTTCAAAGTAGATTAGCTCACTTTTTAGAAAAGGCGGTTTTAGATATGGCTGAAAAGGAATGGTCTAGCAAAGACGACTTTCTCTATCCACGCAGTCGTTACTATGGCAACTTCACACCGTCTAACCTTGCCTTCAATGCAAACCTACAAGAGTTTTCAACCCATGTAGGATACGTCTGCGGTCTGGAAACAAACGGCAAGATATCCAGTGCTGAAGCATATCGAAAAATTAAGGCTGAGTTCAAGCTACTGAAGCAGAGCAAAAAGGCTTTGGGGATTGGCAATGTCCCTCCCGGCAACGAAAAGCAAGAGTAGCGATCGCCCAAGCATGAGTAGGTCGAGCGAGGTGCTGTAGCGAGTCCTGGTGCCATTGCAGGAAAAACAGGCTAAGGTTAATGTAGAGACTCAAAACGGGAGAGCTAAAGATGGCGACAGCAAAGCTGAAGACCGGAGAGACAATTGAGCTGCCTTTTGAAGAGATGCAGCAGTTCGTTGCAGAGCATCCAGAATTAATCGAGAAGCAACAGTCCCAGATGCCGCGAAGACGACAATATTCTAAGTCAGTTGTAGCAAGTTAGTAGAACAAAACAACATCAATGCCTGATTGAGTGTTGGTGGTTGTTCCATAATCCAAGTCTTCGAGAGATGCATATGCCTCAACTGTGCAATCTAGAAAGCGCTTGAACTGAGTTTGAGAAAATTTGTCGCTGTCTTTTGAAAAGGGTACTTGACGACCGAGGTTGATATATAGGAAAGAAGTCTTGAGGCCGCTGCCAGTATGAAGCGTCCAAGCAGCGCAAACAGATTCTCCTGACTCAGCAGCGTCAAACTCTTCTTTGTCCAGTGCCCTGACTTCAATCTGCATTGCTGTAGCCTCATCCGCTTGAATGTTCTCATTATATACTGGATATATTAGAATATCAATACTTTCCAGTACATAATGAGAAGTGCTAAAATCAGTCTGTGACTCAACGAGTGAGGTGGTAGTTATGGCGCAAGCAGCATCAAAGTATGGGCATGGGCAACACCCTCATAGTCAAGCAAATTTGACCTATAACAGCGGTAGGCCAAGGACTTACGGAGCTGAAAAAAAGAAACGTTACTTGTCTGTTACTGATGAGGGCTGGGATAAGGCTAAAGAAATTGCTGAGGCCGCTGGCTGTTCAGGTGTGTCCGATCTACTTGAGAAGCTTGGTAGAGGTCAGTTGAAACTTTCGGAATAGCCCTCGCCCTCACCCCACTCACCACCGCCATTCGGAAGCATCGCGTTGACGGCTTCCGCTACGTCCAGGATAGGACTGAGGTTTTGCGCTGTGCGATCGCGTTAGCCCATCACCAGGGGTCATTCGCTTCAGCGACTGCAATCGGCTTCTGAGCGCTTGCCACTCCACGAGCCAGCACAAAATCCACTAACCTCATCCCACTGAGCAACGTGACCTGGCCCTGCTGTTTTGAAACAGCCTTGGCAGTATCACCTGTGCGCCCCGTGTGGACGAAAAAGCCGCCCTCAACACCATAGCTATTAACGATTTTCTGCTCAAAGGCTCTTAGATGTGCCGCATCAATCAGACCTGAATAACGCTTGGCCTGAACATAATAAAGTTTCCCGTCTCGATAGATGCGTCCATCAATGCCGTCATCGCCCGTGTATCGACTATTGCGAACAACTTGATAG
>JBAUTA010000783.1:0-5699 GCA_049581985.1 Kovacikia sp. | reverse complement strand
GACAAGAGGTTTTGGCAATTGGTTTTATGGCAACTCAAGCAGACCTGCGACGATCGCTCAACCGGATTGACCAGCAGAACTACAAGGCATACAAAGACCTGAAGGGACGCTATGAATTCCCTGGGTTCACATTGCTAATCGATCGAGTCCAGGGCGACCCGTTTGCATCCCCCAGTCAGTGTCGGGTAAAAATTCCTCAGTCACAGGCCGCTTTTCCCAAACAGCTTTACCATAACCGGAGTCGGGAAGTTGCCCTACGGGATTATCTCACCCGCCAGTTTGATCAGGTAGCCCAGACCGTTCGCCAGCACCGGGGCAGCGGCAGTAGTGGGCTGCTTGCAATTGTTCAAACCGGGCAAACGCTGCTAGAGCGAACTTCGGCCTTCATTGATGATACTGAGTTAGAAGTCCGCTTTGTGGTGGGGTTGCCTGCCTTTGGCCGCCGGGTAGCGGGGTTGCAGGCAGCGGAAATGCTGTGCGATGACCTGCCTAAGCTGGTCAATCGCGCCCTGCTGTATTCTTCTGTTGATGCCAAATCGTTACAACATCATGTTGAAACCGCCGAGGATGCCGACTGGCTGCGGGAACATCTGCACGAAAAAGGGCTGGTCGCCTTTGTTGCTGATGGCGCAATTTTGCCCCGTCGTAGTGGTGTGGACGATCGCCCCTTAATTGAGGCAAGCATTCCCTTTCAGGCACCGGCATCCCTGCGAGTCGAGTTTACCTGCCCCAATCGGGGTTTAGTCACGGGCATGGGCATCCCAGCAGGCGTGACGCTGATTGTAGGGGGGGGCTACCACGGCAAATCAACCCTCCTGCGGGCGATCGAACTCGGCGTTTATAATCACATTCCCCAGGATGGCCGCGAGCAGGTTATTACCCATCCGGCGGCGGTCAAGATCCGGGCGGAAGATGGGCGTAGCATTGTCGGGGTCGATATTTCACCCTTTATTAATCATTTACCCCAGGGGCGATCGACCACCCACTTCTCAACCCAAAACGCCAGTGGTAGCACCTCTCAAGCGGCAAATATCATTGAAGCGTTGGAGGCAGATGCAAAAGTGCTTCTGGTCGATGAAGACACCGCAGCTACGAATTTCATGATCCGCGATCGCCGTATGCAAGCCCTGATTGCGAAAGATAAGGAGCCAATTACCCCCTTCATTGACAAAATTCGCCAGCTTTATACAGATTATGGGGTGTCCACAATCCTGGTCATGGGCGGCAGCGGAGATTACTTTGATGTGGCGGATACGGTGATTGCGATGCAAGATTTTCAGCCTCAGGATGTGACGGCCCAGGCAAAGGCAATCGCCCAGCAGCATACCACCGCTCGCGCCTCCGAGGGAGGACAAAAATTTGGTGCCCTGACTCCCCGCATCCTGGAGGTTAATACAGTAGCCGATGATGACCGCCCTATGAAACGAAAAGTCCCTGACCTGGATACGATCGTGCTGGGGCGGGAAGAAATTGACCTGTCTGCGGTGGAGCAGGTGGTAGAAAAAGGACAGTTGCGGGCGATCGCCGCCGCCATCCTCTACCTCCAACACCATTACCTGAATGGCAACCGATCGTTACCAGAGATTCTTGATCTGATTCTAGCTGATATCCAGAACCAGGGATTTGATTCCTTATCTTTCCTACCGGAAGGGGATTTTGCAGCTTTCCGCCGATTTGAACTGGCAGCAGCAATTAACCGATGGCGAAATCTTCGGTTACGCAGGAAATGAAGTTGTCGATGGGATTCAATTCACTATCCTCAGCATCCAGTTTGCTTGCCACAGGGCGTGGATCCCTCAATCACCACAGTCCCCATTCCCCCCATTCCCCTGATACCTGGGCCTTCAACCTGGGAATACTGGGCTTATATCGGCTTCATTTTTCTATGAATTCAACAATGGTTCGGAATGCCATATTGCTCCTCTTAGGCCTTGGCACAGTTCTGTTTATGGCTTTCCCTCATCCAACTCTCGGCATTCTTTTGCTGTTGCTCTTAATAACGTTGTTCTTACCCTGTTTTATCCCTGCTAAGCGTTCTATCTCTGCCAATTCCTTGCCCATCAATTTGACCCCTAGTAATCCCTGGATTGATAAAGGCAATGCCCATTATGCCGCAGGTAACTATTTAGCAGCGATCGAAGACTTTAACCGAGCCCTTAAACTTGCCCCATCTGCCCTTGTCTACTGCAATCGGGGAGCTACCCATGCGGCTTTGGGCAATCACCGACAGGCAATTGAAGACTTTAACCAAACCCTTCAGCTTGACCCAAGTTTTGCTCAAAGCTACGCAGAACGGGGCATTATCCATGCTGGGTCAGGCAATCTGCAAAGTGCCATCAAGGATTGTAATCAGGCAATTCAGCTTAACCCACATTATGTCAGGGCTTATTTTGGACGGGGAGTTGCCCGTTCCTATCAGGAGGACTTCGTCGGGGCGATCGCTGACTTCACAGAGCAATTGAACCTGCAACCTACCGCAGCAACTTATTACAACATCGGTGTGATTCAATGCCTTTTAAATCGCCACGCCGAAGCAATTGAAACCTTTACCCAGGCAATTAAGCTGGATGCCCAATTTGCCGCTGCACTCTACAATCGGGGCAACGCCCACCATGAGTTAGGGAATCGGGAAGCAGCCTTTGAAGACTTTAAGCAAGCGGCACAGTTTGAGTCCCAGGGCGTATCTCAGTTGTTTGCCGATGATGAGCACGGCTACTACGGACGGGGTTTAGCGAGGCAACGCCTGGGTAATCAGGAAGGGGCGATCGCTGACTTTCAAAGGGCTGCTCAAATTAGCCAGAAACACCAAAATAGGGCATTTCATCAAAAAGTAATGGATTTACTGACGCAGATTCAAACCCAGTCGATTGTTTGATTAGCCCTCAAGTTCTCTAACTCCCAAATTTCTGCCCCTTGGGGAACCCTCCCCCGGTAGGGGATTGGGTTTTAGGAGGAGATGGGGATACACCGCATGCCAACCAGTTTTTTCAGGCAATCAGATCAGGCAATCAGAATAAATCCCGCTGCCCGCTACCAACCTTTTAAGTCTGGGGTGTTTCGCCAGGTTCGGTACAGCGGATGGTGATTTCGCTGGTTTTGGGATAGGTTTTGAGTAACTGCTGAAACTTGGAGTAGCTAAAGCTTCTGGGGTCGATGCGAGAAGCAGAGCGATCGACCGCTTTGTGGGTTGTAATCCGATCGTCGGGGACGTTTGTTTTGGCAACTAACCACGCCAAAGATTCATATTGAGCCTGGGTATAGCCGCTGTGGCTATAGCCATTGTGGTTGCCGTCCCAGGGGGTTTCCAGGGAAATGTGGTAAGCGAAATTATTCACTGAACCAGCCAGGGTAGGGTTAGTTCTCACCAGCTCAAGCCCGTTTGAGCCTTTGAAGGCTGAGTTTCCGGCACCAAATGCCCGCTTGTCAGGGGGAACCAAATAAACCACCGTGCCATCCAGACGGATCAAAGAGTGGTAACTTGACTGATCATCATCCCTGGGATGGGGCGTGCGAAAAAGTCCGATCGCACTGCTGGCAGAACCAACCGTTTCATGCAGCACAACAATGGGATCTAGAAGGGCCGGATTACCGTTGATATCTTTTAAGTAGCGATCGCCAAAGTTAGTTGGATCAATCAACACAATTTCTTCCTTGGGTTGATAATCAGGCTGTTGCCCAACAGCGGTGACTTCGCCTTTTTCTGCCGAGACTTTGGGGCTTTGTTCCTGCCGAAAGCGTGTCAGCGGAACCGAACCGGGCGTCACCCTAAAAGCCGATCGGGCAGTCTCAGCTAGCTTTGAAGGAGTCTTTTCAGGTTGCACCGCACAGGCAGTCGAAGTAAAGGGGTCTAAAGGCTGAGATTGAATGGTCGTAGGCGGCGAAATTCTTCCCGGTAGCTCAAAACCTGCTCCTTTGGAAAGTTGGGCACTTCCAGAGTGGATGGTGATTGTCAAAGTCGCGACGCACAGAGTTACCAGCGCTACAATGGTTAAGAATTTTCGCCTCATGGAAGAAATAAATAGGGGGAAACACAACTGAATACAGAGTGACAGAAACCCGGTGGATTTCCGTGCTACTTGTTACAGACCTTTTCGTGATGCCTGTCGTACAGCATACCGGAGTTGGGCCTACTCAATGGTTCACTTTGCGTTTAACTTTGCCATTTAATTCTAGAGGTTTAATTTTGAATTCTCGCCAGGTGGTAGATAGGGCAGGACAAAATCGCAGCAAAACAACGTTCCGGCAATCACACACAGGGGGACGACGAGCAGGTTGAGAAAGGGAATACTGACCAATCCCAGACATGCCAGACCAAAGGTGGCACTGCCAGGCAAAGTCCGCCCAACAATCCCTAACTTACGACGAAAACTGAGCCGCCGTCGTTCCAGGGGCGGGTCGAGAAAATCCAGACAGACCAGAATGGCTCCTAGAGCAACCCATCCAAAGCTGGCGATCGCGCTACCCAAGGGAAGCCAACCCAACAAAAACAGAAAGAATGCTCCGACGCCCATCAATCCCAATTTCTTTAGCTGAAATGTAACCGCTCTCCAGATATCTTGAAAGACTCTGGTAAGGCTGGGGTGTCCTACAGGAATACCGCCCATGCGCTGCTTCTCAATTTGCTCCGCCAGACTGCCATACCAGGGTGCGCCGAAGATCGCACCAAACTGCACCAGCAAAAGGCCAATGGTAATCAGCAGGACGATCGCCAGCAGCCAGCGAAGAATATCATCGGTGACCGAAGCAGCGGCGGGCAACCAGATTAACCACTGATGCAGCCAGGAGGGCAGGGTTGAAATCCACGCACTGCTCCAGGTTGGCAAACCGCTGCCCCACTGTTGAATCAATTGCCAGCCCGGAAACAGTAAGCCAAGGTAAAGAGCTGCCCCAATCACCAGGTTTACCAGAATTGGGATTGCCACAAAACTCCATAGCTGGGGAGTTTGCCTCAGAAACATCAATGCTTTTAGGGGATAGGTTGTTCCTGCAATCAGCTGCACTGGCAAGCGGGCTACCTGTTTAACCACTCCGGCTTCTAGCTGTTCTTCCATGGGTATTGATATGAACGGCGGGATGGAGGTCAAAAGAATTATTCCCACACTAACACCCCTGTATATGGCTGACAGGGAAAGCAGTTGAGAGATCGAGGGAAATCCTTAAGGGCTATTTTGTATCACCTATATCGGCGGACATATGGCAAGAACATTTAATATTATTTAACATGATGGTATACGAAGGGAGGGCAGCTACATCACGGTTGTGAACAGTTTGTGGTTGTTTCGCTCAGATTAAGGACTAAATTTATGAAAGAACAGCAATCAACGGAGTTTCATCCGTTTCTACACAATCTGAAGCGAGGCATTTGGTTTTTTGGAGTCTCTTCCTGGCTCTTTGGCATCACCGATCGAACGATCGCGTCCCTCGCTGATGGCTATCTTTCTGCTTTGGACATCATTCAACTGTTTACAGCCGCTTTCTTCTTCATCGGCTGGTTGTTTTTAAAACCAAATCAAACCTATTAACCTGGCAATGGCTATGCTGACCCTGGGGGTTGGGCTTTGAATCCGCTCAGCAATTGGGCAATCGTAGGTTGGGCGGAGCCGATTCTCAGCACTACCCAAGCCTTAAGGGGTAGGGGATACTAAGTAGCTGGGCGCAATTAAATAAAAGATGAGTTTGGGGGTGGAGGGGGTGGAACC
>JBAUTA010000782.1:0-1818 GCA_049581985.1 Kovacikia sp. | reverse complement strand
TTAAGCATTAAAATTTCATGCATTTTAATTGATTTCCACAGGAGTGATGGGTTTTGGACTTGAGTATGGAAATGTTGCACAATCAACTCTCAACAGAGCCTCTGGTTGGCTCTGAGCCTGATCCACTGGTTAGTGTAATTATTGGTAATTACAACTATGGACAGTTTCTCAGGCAATCTATCGAAAGTGTTCTTAATCAGTCCTATCGCAATTTTGAGTTAATTGTTGTCGATGATGGATCGACGGATGACTCCCGTGAAATTATCAAGTCCTATGGCGATCGCCTGATTCCTATCTTCCAGGAGAATGCTGGACAAATAGCTGCGCACACTGCTGGTCTACAACATTCAAAAGGAGAAATCATTTGTTTATTAGACTCCGATGACTGTTTTTATCCGGACAAGTTATTGAAAATAGTTCAAAGTTTTATCAAGCATCCAGAGTGGTTGCAGATTAGCCATACCTGGGTTTCAGTTAATACAGAAGGTAACCCCATTGGCAAAAGTACTTCTGATATTCTTAGTCAGGGGAATGTGAAAAAATTGCTTCTAAGTTGGGGTAAATATGCTTGTGGAGTGACATCTGCTCTTACTTTTCGTCGTGGCGTCTTGCTTAAGGCATTACCACTATACAGAAACATGCCTGGCTATAGTATCTCTAAATCTGCTGCTTTTTTGGGCGTAGATTCATTTTTAACCAGAACAGTTCCTTTCTTTGGTGAAGTAGGTTGTATTAATGAACCGCTGATGTTCTATCGTATCCATCATAGAAACGTTCGTGCTCGTAGCGATAATATTCCAAAGCTAATGCAGGAGCATATTAATATTGCAGATACCATTAATCTAGCTGCTGCTTATTCTGGATTAACTGAGAAATTTGATGTGCGTAGGGATCCAGATTATCGTGCTTTTGAAGCAATAGATCGTAGGGCGCTTCCTTGGATAGAGCGATTGCAGATTATATGCCTCTCTATACAAGAAAGCATAAGTATTGGACGTAGTCCAAGAGATACTTTAACCAGGCTGGTTTACCGAAGTATCTGTGTTTGTTTTCCTCAACAGGGTAGACAAATTCTTCGATTGGGTTTTCGTAGTTATTTGCTTCAACTTCTTAGAGAGAGTAAATAGCAATTTATAAAAAGCATTTATAAATTACCTATTTTGATTCTCTTTAAATCTTGATTTTTAACAGAGAGATATCTTATTTTTCTTGATTTTTCTTTCTTAAGGTAGGGAAGAAGGTAATAAGGAAATACTTAACTTCCACGCTACTTAGAGTTTGGTTGAAAGTAGTTTCTAAGAATACTTTGCTTAGCCTTGAACTAAAAAAGACATATTCCCGAATGTAAAAGCGTTAGATCCAAAATGATGACCAATCAGAGACCAAAGTTAATAATCATTCCAGGAAGTTGTGACTCTTTGGGGGGAACATTAATTTCCCTTTCTTCTCTAATTAAGGGGTTCGTAGAGCAGGGAGCACCCGAGCAATTGTGTATTCCTGTAATGCCAGGCTCTTTGATGGAGGAGTATCTGACCGCCGCAGGACAGGGATTCTGCCTCAAGCCGATTCCAGCCAAAAATAGCAGGCAGTTTTTGGCTCGTGCTCTGGATTGGGTGCAGCAGCAACCCCGCAGTTGGCCCGTATTGTTAGACAATTGCGTTGCGAAGGAATTATTGCCATCCCTGATTCTTGCTGCACCCAAGTTGCGTTGGAGTGGGCGAGCTGTCTACCACTTTTGTCATGATTTAGCACTTTCTTACAACCCCCTGGGCTTTTTCCTCAGAAAGATTGCTTTTACGCTGCTGTCTCCCAAAGCAA
>JBAUTA010000781.1:0-1826 GCA_049581985.1 Kovacikia sp. | reverse complement strand
TCACTCAATAGTCTGATTTCAAGTGCCTTGAGTGTCTGAAACCCGCATTCTATCGTTCAAGAAATTGAGTAAGAAGGCTTCTGGGGGCACTTGTTTCAGTACAAATGTTTCAAAATGAGAATTGCTGTGAGCTGGCCTTTTGTGGTGCAGTAAAACCTGAGTTCATAAGGTGATGGAGTCCTTGAGTCAGGGAATAAAAGCGTTCCCCATCTCCCTCACCCCCCTTTCCCTACTCCCTACTCCCTACTCCCTAAAACGATGCTAAGTACATTGATCTGGTTTCCGCTTCTGGGTGCGATCGCGATCTCCTTCCTGCCAATTCGCCAATTAAAGCTAGGTGCCCTAACAATTAGTGGCATCGTTCTACTATGGACGCTTTGGATTGCTCACCAATTCGACTTCAGCAATTCATTGCTTCAACTTCAAGAATATCTGCCCTGGTTAGAAACATTGGGATTGAACTACCAACTAGGAGTAGATGGTCTATCTCTACCTTTGCTAATCCTCAATAGCCTGCTAACTTGGATTGCGATCTACAGTAGCCAGGAGGATATCGAACTTCCTCGCTTGTTCTACAGCCTAATTCTGCTGGTCACTGGTGCAGTCGCGGGGGCGTTTCTGGCTCAGAATTTGCTGCTGTTTTTCCTGTTCTACGAAGTCGAGTTAGTGCCCTTTTATCTACTGATTTCCATCTGGGGCGGCGAGAAGCGAAATTATGCCGCCATCAAATTTCTTCTCTACACGGCCCTCTCCGGTGCTCTGATTTTGATGGCGTTTCTGGGCCTGGCATGGCTACAAGGGGCTAACAGCTTTGCCTACGAAGCACTCCAGGGGCAATCCTTACCCCTGTGGATTCAGATTGTTCTCCTGAGTCTGGTGTTGGTTGGGTTTGGCATCAAGATTCCCCTGGTGCCGCTGCATACCTGGTTACCCGATACCTATGTGGCCGCATCCGCCCCGGTTGCCATTCTGCTAGGGGGAGTATTGGCAAAGTTAGGAACCTATGGTATCTTCCGCTTTGGTTTGGGGCTATTTCCAGAAGCCTGGGCAACCTTGGCTCCGGGATTAGCAACCTGGGCAACGGTGAGTGTACTGTATGGGGCAACTGTCGCGATCGCTCAAAAAGATATTAAGCGCATGGTTGCCTACAGTTCGATCGGTCAAATGGGCTACATCCTGCTGGGTGGTGCGGCATTAACGTCTTTAAGCCTGGTAGGGGCAGTGGCTCAGATGGTAGCCCACGGTTTGATTCTGGCAATTCTGTTCCATCTTGTAGGTGTGGTAGAAGCAAAGGTTGGAACCCGCAATCTGGATGTCCTGAATGGCTTGATGAACCCGATTCGGGGCCTGCCACTGATCAGCGGCCTGTTGGTTCTAGGCGGCATGGCCAGTGCGGGAATCCCTGGTTTAGTCGGTTTCGTCGCTGAATTTTTGGTGTTCCAGGGGAGCTACTCGGTGTTTCCGCTGCAAACGCTGCTATGTGTTGTGGGTTCCGGTTTAACCGCCGTTTATTTCGTGATTTTGTTGAACCGCACCTGCTTCGGGAAATTGGATAACGCGATCGCCTACTTCCCCCAAGTCGATTGGCGGGAACGGGTTCCAGCCTTGATCCTTGCCTTCACCATCTTCTTTTTAGGCGTTCAACCCACCTGGCTCGTGCGCTGGAGCGAATCCACCACGATCTCAATGATTGCAGCCGTTCCCCCATTGACGCAGCCCTCGATCGCTCAAGCGGAACCCAGGGAAGGAGTAGAGGAGTAAGGGATAGGAGGGTGGAGAGTGAGTAGATGAGTGGACGAGGGAATATCCTCCCCCCCTCTCTCCCC
>JBAUTA010000780.1:0-1828 GCA_049581985.1 Kovacikia sp. | reverse complement strand
ATCTAGCTATCCTTATCTAGCTATTCTAGAGAGATAACAATCGGCATCCTATCCTCTTATCCGAACCCGAGACTATGACCTATAACCCTTCTTTACGTGAAGAACCCCGTGAACAACGTGCGGCTGTAATTCCCCTGAAACAAGAGTCTTCGATTTTAGACTGGCTGGAAAATACAGGACGCCTGCTCGCAAGAGACAATGCTGAGTCCGATTATCTAGAAGATGAGGGGGAAGAACTCAGCGATTTGATGGCGGGTGATGACGGCAGTTTTGATATCGATGATGATGACGAGCTTGAGTTGGAAGATTAGTGTGAGCAACTGATTAAGAATTATCCAACTTTTCCTGAATCTAGTAGAAAAGTGGGTGTGTAGTGTGTGGAGTGAGACGGAAGTTTTGTGGACGCTAAATTATTTCCTAGTCGATCATTAAATCTTTCAGGGGTGTGGCTGTTTATTCTCCTGGCTAGTGGGCTAAGTGTTACTGCTCTGACTTTAGATCTGACAACCGGGCGCTTTGGTCAAGCGGCGTCGCTGGCATTGCCCCTTTGGGCTTGCGCTTTGGTAAGTTCGGGGTTGGGCTTTTGGGTGGTGCCCTTATTACGATCGCTCAAAGCAGGGCAGATCATTCGGGAAGATGGTCCCCAGGCCCATCTAAAAAAAGCAGGGACGCCTACCATGGGCGGCATCTTTTTTGTGCCCGTTGCTATCCTGGGGGCGCTGCTGTGGTCCGGGTTTTCTACTCCGGTCGTTGCTGTGTCGGCTTTAACCCTTGGGTATGCGGCGATCGGTTGGTTGGACGACTGGCAGATTATCCGTCACAAGTCGAACAAGGGCATTTCTCCTCGCATGAAACTGGGTTTGCAAATTGGCTTTGCAGCTCTGTTTTGTGGATGGCTAATGCAGAGTCAGCCAATCAGCATTGCAACCTTGGTGCTGCCATTTGGGCTGGCCTTACCCTTAGGTTTTCTGTTCTGGCTGCTGGCCGGGTTTGTGCTGGTAGCTGAGAGTAATGCCACCAACCTGACCGATGGCTTAGATGGTTTGGCTGCAGGAACTGCTGCGATCGCCCTGCTGGGTCTGGGGGCGCTGATTTACCCGACCTCACCTGATTTAATGATTTTTTGTGCCTGTCTCAGTGGTAGTTGTTTGGGTTTCCTGCTGCATAACCGCAACCCGGCTCGGGTATTTATGGGAGATACCGGGTCTCTGGCCTTAGGGGGTGCCCTGGCAGCCGTAGCCCTGATTAGCAACAGCCTGTTTGCCCTCTTGCTTCTGAGTGGTCTATTCCTGGTAGAAACCCTCTCTGTGATTATTCAGGTTACTTATTACAAGGCCACGAAAGGCCCAGATGGGGTTGGGAAACGCTTTTTCAAGATGTCTCCTTACCACAACCATTTAGAAATATCTGGTTGGTCGGAAACTCGAATTGTCGCCTTGTTTTATCTGGTCGGTGGCTTGCTAGCATTCCTGACATTGGGGATCTGTTGATCACACCTGCTCTAGTGCTGCAAGCACCCTATTTTGCAACAGGGGGTAGAGGGGGGAAACCCTTCTATCCCCTGAAAAGCTTTCGTTTTGGCCTACTAAAATGTTACCTATGGCTGAGTGTCTTCTTGAGTGGGAGATTGATCGCCAATTCCAAGCTGCTTTTTACTTCTTTTCAGCTGCTTCCACAAAGCTTTAATTTCCTGGTAGGACTCCTCAGGGGAAAGTTTACCGCCTGTTTCGAGGCAACAAATATAGGTAATCCGCTGGGAAAATTCTTGCAGGTTCGCGTTAAAAACCAGATTTTCTGGCTTGACCTGTCCCCGGTAACGGGCGCGTGG
>JBAUTA010000779.1:0-7392 GCA_049581985.1 Kovacikia sp. | reverse complement strand
TATGGAGGGAGTTGTGAAAGCCTTTCCCTGACGGGAAAGTGCCTTCACAATCCCAATAGGATCGCTATCCTTGAACGTAAATATTAGGACAATCTCATCCCAAATCCCGGATTTTCCCCTCCTAGCTGGGTATCTATCATCAGGATTTAATTGTGCTGTGAATCCCGCTATTCCCCTCTGTTGTTCTTTTCCCGTAACCTTATGAATTCTGTTAAACCTAAGCTTGTGCCAACGCTGCTCTGTTTGACGATCGTAGGATTGTTCGCCGCCCTTCTTCCCTACCCTGGTTTCAATCACCATATAAATATTCTGAGCAACAAGATTTCTGAGTAAGGGATCCGGCAGAATAGGCAGGTAGGCGTTTTCACGCACCTTATTCTCTCCCCTACTCAGGGCTAGGACAATTCTATGGCGGCTGATTTGGTATCTCCCTCTGACTATGGCTCAACCCTAACAGCGGCGGCGATCGCTTTTCGGAGAAAGTTGGGCGATCAACCTTCCCCTAAGGCAGTGCTCAGCGCCCTGGTGCAGGCAGAGAAGGCTGCAAAACAGCAACGACTAACCTATGCCTTTGAGTCCCTTTGGGGGCAATGGCAACTTTGCTTTACGGCTAACCGGAAAGCGCATGAGCGTCACGGAATCATGGAAGGCAGCGGTTGGTATGTGCCCAGACTCGCATCAGCACAAATTTCTTTTAGCAACGCTCCAGATTCAGATCGTCCGGGTAGCGGAGAAATTGCTAATCAACTGAAGCTGGGTTCCCTGCTGCTAAGGTTTACAGGCCCATGTCAATTTCTTGGAAAGAAAAATCTGCTGTCTTTTGACTTCACCCAGATTCAAATCTGTCTGTTAAAGCGTACGGTTTACCAGAGAGAGATTCGAGGGGGCAACACTCAAAAACAGGCATTTCAGACTTATCAAACGCCATCCAGGGGTAAGCTTCCCTTTTTTGCATTTTTCCTGATTACCGAAGAGTTGATTGCTGCCCGTGGTCGTGGGGGTGGGCTTGCTCTCTGGATCAGGACAGAAAACTAAGGCGGGACAGCGGACGGAATCACCCCCCTCTCTCCCCAGCCTCAGCCTGTATGTAGCGGTTTACACTTGGGTGAGGTGCAGAAATGCGAGGCATAGTGGGGAGCTTCGCTCCCCACTATGCCTCACACCCTTGAAAAGGGCTATACAAACTACGGCAGGGCTAGAAAGGGCAGGAGGGGGCGACAGGAGGAGGGGGGGGGAAGAAAGGGGGGGGGAGTATTCATCATTCCCCCCTCTCACCATCACCCTTGGGATTCTCTACCCTGCTCAAGAAGGATCCCCTAATCTACGCCTCAGCCGAGTCTCCCTCATTCCCATCAGCGCCACCACTGGCACCCGTCACCATGAGCACAACCCGATCGGGCTCACCCAGAGAGGTTACCCCTGCCGGCAAATTCAGCTCATGCACATGCAAAGAATCGCCAATCCGCATGTTAGAAACGTCGATTTCGATGGATTCAGGGATGGCATTCGGAGTACAGCGAACGTGAAGTTCGGTGAGTTCCACATCTAAGGAGCCACCGTCAGTTTTAACCCCAGGCGCTTCACCAACAATATGAATGGGCACATCCACATCCAGGGTTGCCTGGGAACCCACTGAGAAAAAGCTCAGGTGGTAGAGCTTGCCTTTCCAGGGGTGGGTTTGGACTTCTCGGAGGAGGGCTTTGCCGCGCCAGGGAAGTTCAGGGACGTTGATATCGACCAGGGTGTTATTGACCGACGCATCTCGAACCAGAAGTTCAGCGACTTTGGATTTAACCGTGAGGGAAACCGATTCTTCGCCGTTATGACCGTATAAAACAATGGGAATTAAGCCAGCCCGACGAAGCGCATTGGGCTTACTACCAGCAGGGCGAGTTTGACATTCAAGGGTGAGTTCCATAATTGATTCGGGTTAAGGATAGGGGAAAGGATCAGGTCTGAAGGCTAAAGGGTAAAAGGAATGAGAATGACAGCTTTATCCTTATAGAAGTTTTCAGTAGAAGTTCCTACCTGAGAAAAGGATGGGGGAAGGGGGGGCAGTAACCCCGGTTTCCCTTGAACTCCCTTGGGCTAAAAACTGCTATGAGTCTCATCCTTTTTCTAAACTTCCAGCTTTTGACTACCCGCTTCTACGGGAGCACTGCCATTGGTGTATAGCAGGGCACGTTTTGGACCGTGAATCGGATCTTCGACGATGATGGTCTGGTCACGGCTGGCTCCTAAGGAGACGATCGCGATGGGGACTTCCATCAACTCTGCCAGGAGTTTAAGGTAATCTAGCGCTTGCTGGGGCAAGTCAGCCAGGGAGCGGCAATCAGCAGTGGACTGCTTCCATCCGGGGACCGTTTTATAGATTGGCTTGCAGCGAGCAAACTGACGGGAATTGCTGGGGAAGTCATAGCAGCGATCGCCCTCTACTTCATAGGCGACGCAAACGTTGATTTCCTCTAGCTCATCAAGCACGTCTAGCTTGGTAATCGCCAGACAATCTAGCCCATTGATCCGGACGGCATACCGACCGATGACGGCATCAAACCAGCCACAACGCCGTTTGCGCCCGGTCGTGGTGCCAAACTCTGCGCCGCGATCGCACAGCAACTCTCCCATTGTGCCATGCAGTTCGGTCGGAAAGGGACCTTCACCAACGCGGGTTGTGTAGGCTTTGGCGACTCCAATCACCCGATCAATCATCGTCGGACCGACGCCAGTTCCTACACAAGCTCCCCCCGCAACCGGGTTAGAAGAAGTGACATAGGGATAGGTGCCATGGTCAAGGTCAAGCAGAGTTCCCTGAGCACCTTCAAATAGAATATTACGCTTCTGCTGGAAAGCTTGATAGATCCTGAGCGAACTGTCAACCACGTGGGGGCGGAGGCGATCGGCATAGGCCAGATATTCATCGATAATGGCTTGCGGATCTAGCGGCGGCAACTCGTAGAGTTTTGTCAGAATAACGTTCTTGTATTCAACAGTCCAGCGCAGCTTCTTACGCAGCGACTCCGGATCCATTAGGTCAATCATCCGGATGCCCGTGCGCTCAGATTTATCTGCGTAGGTAGGCCCAATTCCCCGGCCTGTCGTGCCAATTTTATGGTCACCCCGCCGCTCTTCCGATGCCTGGTCAATCAACCGATGGTAGGGCATCGTGACATGAGCCGTTTCCGAAATCAGCAGATTCTTAGTAGAAACCTTCAGCTTCTCTAGCTGATCCAGTTCCCCAATTAGTACCTTGGGGTCAATTACCGTTCCACAACCGATGATGCATTCTGTCTCAGGATACAGAATGCCAGACGGAATCAGGTGCAGTTTAAAGGTTTGATCTTTAACAACAACGGTATGTCCGGCATTGACGCCACCCTGATACCGAACGACCACATCTGCCGATTTACTCAGCAGATCAGTGATTTTGCCTTTTCCTTCATCGCCCCACTGGGCACCGATCACAACAACGTTAGCCAAGGGTTTCTGATAGCGCTAGAGTTTGCACAAATAACCATTATCGACAGCGCTTGCTACCCCTGTCAATCGGCAAGAAACATTTTGGTAGTCCATAACACTCAGCAATCTAGCTGAATCAGGCACAGAATGGAGGTCAGATTTATTTAAGTTCTCTATGATCTAGGAAGGGATCTTCAAACTGCTTAATAGTTTAGATTGACGAATTACTCGGTAGAGCGTGTTCAGTGGGTGGCTGGAAACCATTTAAACAGCATTTAAACGGTTTCCCCCTCACCGATTGCCTCACTTTTGCCCGATGGCAATCATGTAGGTAGATCTTGCAAGCTTTTATTCTTTATCTTTAGAGAGGTGCCTGTGGCTTTATATGCTGAACTCCACCGTCACTTAGGGGGCTCGGTTGTCCCTCGGGTTCTGTGGCGGTATCTCCAGCGGAGTGACTCTGACTTAACTGTACGCTTCCCTAGCTATCCCGACTTCGAAGATTTCTATACCCGCCCTCGCAATACGCTAGATGAATATCTGGAATTGCATACGCTGGTCGAAAGCGTCCAAACCGCAGAGGCCTTGCCCTACTTTATCTATCGCTTAATGCGGGGTGCCTACATTTTTGAAAATCTGGCTTATCTGGAGTTACGGTACACCCCTTACCTGCGGACTCCAGACCATCTGCCTCAATCGCAACGGATTGATCAGATGGCAGCAATTGTGGATATTGTTGGCAAAGCGAGTCGCCTGAATGAGTACCCGATCGTCACCAGCCAGATCCTGTGCATGCACTCGCGCCTCCCCTATGAAGTGAATCGGGCGATCGTCGATCTGGCAGCCCAGTCAAGAGAATACGTCTGTGCGATCGATGTGGCTGGGGGAGACAACCACTATGGCGAACGGCTGGACGAATTTGTAGAGCTGTATGCCTACGCCCGATCGCTGGGGATCAATACGACGGGGCATCTCTATGAAACCAGGGAAGGCTGCCATCCGGAACTGCTGCCCTACTTAATGCGGATCGGCCATGGAATTCAAATTCCCCTCCGCCATCCTCACCTGCTGAAGCAGGTCGCTGAACGGGGACAATGCCTGGAGGTGTGTCCCACGACCTACTTGAAGACGGGCACATTAGAGGAAATTTCCCAGCTTCAGCAGGTGTTTAATCTCTGCTTCGACGCTGGGGTTGATATCGCCATCTGCACAGATAATGCGGGCTTACACAACGTCCGCCTGCCATTTGAGTACGAGAACCTGCTTACCCACGACATTATTGGGTTTGAAGAGTTGCAAGCCTGTCAGGATGCTGCATTTCGGCATGCCTTCGCCTGGCCCTACGGTCAGCGCCCAGCATCCCTGCTAAATGGATTGCTGAAAGTGGAGGGCAATCGGGACAATTCCTATGAGGTCGTTCACTAGAAACAACCGACCCGCAACAACAGAGAGACGTTCCCGTCGGAACGTCTCTCCAGCGTACGAATCTCTATGAATCTAATCGAGCGCCTATGCGCCCCGGTTGATCGCCAATTCAACCTGCTTAAATTCCTGCTCCAGACGATCTTTGAGCTTTTGAGGAATTGGACGGTTGGGATAGGAACTATAGTGCCCTGCCAGGGAGTTTAATGCGGTGCGCATTGTGGTGTAGGAACCAAGACGCGCAACCGAAGTCTCTCGCCGATAGCGGGCGGAAAAATCGTTAATTAATTGACGGGCCTGGGACTGAGCAGCCGCTTTTTCAGGAGAGTCTTCCGCCAAGGTAATCGCATTTCTTAAACTGTCAACCACTGTCAGAGTGTCTTGACGATAGTCTCCGGTTAGACCTAGAGAGCCTTCAGGGACTGAAGAACAGCCCATCAAACCTACACAAATGACCAAAACCAGGGAAAGCAGGCGAGATAAATAGCGCTTCATAAGCATTCGTCAGGAAAGATGTGGGCAACTAACAGACCACCTAAAGTGGCTGCAAACTCTCCACAACACAAATTAGGGTGAAGCAATCGAACCCTAATATTGCTGGGCTGAGCAGGGTGCATCACTTAACGGTTGCTCTGTTAGCCTGTTTATTTCTTTTACATTCCTATGATCCTACCCCGATTAGGAGCCGGGGATCATGTTTCGATCAAAGTATCTTTCCTGGGATAGATAGGACTTTCCTGATCACGCCGCCCAACTTCCGACTAATTAACCAAACCGACCACTGACATACTCTCTTGTGGCTTGCTGTTGGGGATTTTGGAAGATAAGTTCGGTCCGCTCGTATTCCACGATGTAGCCTGTCCGCTGCCCCTTTTCGTTCGCTTGAACATTGTAGAACGCGGTGAAATCAGAAGCGCGGGAAGCCTGCTGCATGTTGTGGGTGACGATGATAATTGTGTAGTTCTCCTTCAGTTCCTGAAGTAGATCCTCAACTTTCAGGGTAGAGATAGGATCTAGAGCAGAACAGGGTTCGTCCATCAGGATGACGTCGGGTTGAACCGCGATCGCCCGGGCAATACATAGCCGCTGCTGTTGCCCACCCGACAGATCGGTTCCCATCGCCTTCAGTTTATCTTTCACGTCATCCCACAGCGCGGCCTGTTTGAGAGAGCGCTCAACCAGTTCATCCATATCGCCCTTAAAACCCAACAGTCGGGGGCCAAAGGCAATGTTGTCGTAGATGGTCTTGGGAAATGGGTTTGGCTTCTGAAACACCATCCCAATCTGACGGCGCACCTCTACCGCATCGATATCTGGAGCGTAGAGATCCTGATCATGGTAGAAAATTTTACCGTCGATATGAAACGTCTTGATCAGGTCATTTAAGCGATTAAAGCAGCGCAGCACAGTACTTTTGCCACAACCCGAAGGACCAATAAAAGCGGTGATTGCATGTTTAGGAATTTCAATGTTGATATCGCGAACGGCCAGGAAATTACCGTAGTAAATGTTCAGGTTCTGGGTGCGAAAGACTGTTTCGGTTTGGCGAGCAGTCTGAAGATTAGAAGTCATAGGTCGAGGTTCAATGAGTGATTTTTTGAGGGATGAATTTAAGCAGAAACCAACTGTAACGATGGGGAAAGCATCGAAAGTGTCAACGGTGGATGCCTGGAAACTGGCTACCCCTTCCGTCGCTGAGTGATCGTGCGAGCTGAAATGCTGGTAATCAAAACCAACGCCATCAACACCAGAGAGGCTGCCCAGGCGAGATTTTGCTGATTCTGGTAAGGTACAGTCGCGAAGTTATAGACCAGCATTGACAGCGTGGCGGTGGGTTCCCAAAGCGTCCGGTTCCAGTATTGATTAAACAGCGCTGTAAACAAAACTGGGGCCGTTTCACCCGCAGCCCGGGCGATCGCCAACATTACTCCTGTAATAATTGCCGGAATTGCTGCCGGAAGAACAACCTGTAGCGTTGTCTGAATCCGGGTTGCCCCCAATCCAATGGCTGCTTGTCGGTAATCCCTGGGGATAGCTTCTAACGCCCCAGCAGCAGTCCGCACGATCGTGGGTAGCATGAGCACCGCCAGAGCGACGCCTGCGGCGACTGCCGAAAAGGTTCCGGTTGTCAAAACAACCACCGCATAGGCAAATGTCCCAATAACGATAGAGGGGACGCCGCTCAGGACATTGGTAAAAAAGTTAACCCAATAGGCAAGCCTGGTGTCTCTGGCAAATTCCGCCAGAAAGATCGCGGCCATCACTCCAAACGGAATACTGAGGGCGGAAGCAATCCCAACCGTGAGCAAGGTTCCTACAAATGCATTCCCAAAGCCCCCCCCGCCTACCAGCGGCGGCGGTGGCAACTCCACAAACAGCGCCGGACTGAGAGTTGACACCCCTTTGAAAAGGACATAGATAAGGACTGCAAATAGTGGGATCAGGGCCAGTACCGCACAAAGGCCAGCCACACCCGACATAATCAGCGAAAACAGAGTCCGGGCTGAATTGGGC
>JBAUTA010000778.1:0-5368 GCA_049581985.1 Kovacikia sp. | reverse complement strand
GTCGCATTGGGAACGCTTCCCTGGCCCCGATAGCCGCCGCCAATTAAGACTGTCCCGCCGCCAGCATTCCCAGAGGCAGTGATAGTGGCACCCAATATCCCGACCCGATCGCCCAGGACCTGCACTGTTCCCGCAGTTGGACCTGAAACAGTGAGGCTACCCGCAACCACCGCCGTTCCCGGATTCATTGGCACATCGGGAGTGGTTCCAGCCAGGCGAATCGTGCCATCGGGGTTGACGATGACGCCAGTGGCATTGCTCAAATTACCCCCAGTCAGAAGTTGGGGTAGGGAAGGAGGCGTCAGGAGCGAGGGCGAGGGCGAGGAAAGGGGCGAGATTTCCAGGCTGAGGAGGCTACCCGGCTGGCTGAGACGGACCAGATTTTGACCGGGAACTGCCAGGATTGTAATTTGCCCACCGGGAGCAGCAAGTTGCCCGCTGTTGACGATCGTCCCCCCCAAGAAGGCCAGGCTTTGTCCGGTATTGACCGCCAGATTGCCCGCATTGACGATCGCCCCCGGTTGATTCACCGCAAACGCAAACGCCTGGGGGTTACCGTTCAAATTGGTGTAATCGGCGGGACCGATCGCGTTTAACCATTGGCTACCAAACCCAACCCCCGTCGCAGTCGTTGCCATAAAGGAAGCGGGCACATTCAGACTGGCATTGGGACCAAAGACAATCCCTGCCGGATTCACCAAAAATAGATGGGAATTTCCACCCGTCACCCGAATCAAGCCATTGATGATCGACGGGTCTCCGCCCACAACCCGCCCCAGAATATTTTGAATCGCTGGATTTGAGAGGAAATTGGCGATCTGTCCCTGGTTCAGACCAAATCTTTCAAAGCTCTGGAACAGGTTCGCCCCATTTCCAGACAACTGTCCTCCACTGATATTGAATTGGTTACTAGTCGGGGTGACGATCGTATTCGTGCCATCATTTGCCGGAATAATTGTCTGGGCGTGAACCGTCGTCGTGCCGATCGTTGCGCCGATCGTTGTGCTGATCAGGGTTACCAGGGGCAGCGTCACCAGGAGAGGAACCACACCCATTGCAACCAGAGGCGGCCAAGCCTGCCTGCCCTGCAAAATCGCATGCTGCCCCCCGACTGCCTCCGCCCTTTGCTCCGCTGCCCCCTTTAGCGGCTGCTTGCGTCGCAGCAGAAACCGCCCCTCGGGAAACTGCACATCCAGCTCAACATGCGCTGCTAATCCCCGTCGTTTGAGTGCCTGCCGAACAACGGAGCGCGCTCGCAGAAGCTGCTCTAGCCGCCATTGTCGGGAGGCATTGCGGGAATGATGACGGTAGTAGTAAAGGGGCTTGTAGACGCGACGCACAGCGGTGACTTCAGACAGCCGCAGACACAGGTCGTAATCTTCGACAAAGTTGAGGGAACCATCAATGCCGCCCACCTGATCAAACACCGATCGCCGCAGCAGGCGGAAGTGAAAGGTCATGAAATCCAGCAACAGGCGGTCTTTGGAGTAAGGAATGCGACAACGGTGCCCGTAACCGATCACTTCGCCGACTTCGTTGATATTGAGGTAGTCGGTGTAAACCATGCCCGTTTCCGGGTGGCGATCGAGGAAGGGCACCGTCTCCTCTAAAGCTTGCGGGGCTAACAGGTCATCACTATCAATCCAGCCCAGATAGGTGCCGTTGGTTTGGGCGATGGCTGCCTGTAATGCGGGCACCCGCCCCTCATGGGCCGCAGCAATAACCCGCACACGGGCGTCTTTTTGAGCATATTCCTGGGCGACTTCTAGGGAGCGATCGGTGGAACCATCATCCCAAACCACCAGCTCGAAATCTCCGTAGGTTTGAGACAGCACGCTTTCAATGGCTGCGCCCAGGTATTGCTCTCGGTTAAAGACGGTAATGACGAGAGAAACAAAACTCACAGTAAATACCTCAGGAGATAAAAAGAATATCTCACATGCAAAGTAATTTGCCCGAGAAAAATATTTTTTTAATCTTTATTCAGTTAAAGCCCTTTTCAAGGGTGTGAGGTACAGGGAGGGTGCTTTGCGCCCCACTGTGCCTCACATTTCTGTACTTCACCCAAGTGCAACCGCTATAAGTAGGTTAATAATTAGGCTAAATGGCCCAGCACCCCAGAATTCAATTGCTGAACTCTCAACTTCTGAGCCCGTTAAAACGGATAGACCTTATCCAGTTCTAGAAAGGTTTGCAGCAACACGTTGGCTCCCTGAGTGCATTCTTCTGGAGTGGTGTATTCATCTTCAGAGTGGCTGATGCCATCCTTGCTGGGTACAAAAATCATGCCCATATCGGTAAATCGTCCGATCTCCTGAGCATCATGCCCGGCGCGGCTGGGAAGATGGGTATAGTCTAGATGCAATCGCTGACAAACCTGTTTAATCACGTCTTTAATCAGAGGGGCAGAGAGGGTGGGCATAACGTGGAGGGTTTCACGCAGGGTGAATTCCGTTTTAGTGGCGGCGGCGATCGCACTAAACTCCTCTTTCATCCGACTGATCAAATGTTCCAGATGCTCCTGAGACAAATCCCGCATGTCAATGCGCATATCAACCTTGCCAGGGACGGTATTGGTCGCGTTGGGTGAAACGTTGAGACAGCCAACGGTTGCAACCTGATCACCGGGGATTTCTACGGCAATTTTGTTGACTGCTAAAATCATTTGAGCAGCAGCAACCAGGGCATCTTTCCGCATATTCATGGGGGTGGTGCCCGCATGATTCATACGTCCAATCACGTTAACCGCAAATCGGTACTGGCCTACGATGCCATCCACGACCCCGATCGGCACATCCAGATGCTCCAATATCCCACCCTGTTCCACATGCAGTTCCACAAAGGCGGCGATATCGGAGCGATCGCGTTTAGCAGTCGCAATCTTTGACCAATTTCCGCCAATTTTCTCAAGACAGGATTGAATCGGAGTGCCATCCAGGCGAGCATAGTAGTCCGGAGATTCCTTCACTTCCCCCGCCATCGCCTTGCAACCAATCACAGAACGCTCTTCGTCGGTAAATACAATTACCTCGATGGGGTGATTTAGCCGCAGGTTGTTTTCGTTCAGCACCCGCACGATTTCGATTCCGGCTAGAACACCAAGGCAGCCATCAAAACGCCCTGCTACGGGAACGGTATCAATGTGAGAGCCCGTTGCCAGGGCAGCACCTGCCCGCCATCCAGCGTATCTACCAATAATATTTCCAGCCGCGTCGGTCCGGACATTCATGCCAGCTTCTACCATCCAGGATCGAACCAGTTGGCGCGCTAGCAAATCCTCAGTGCTAAAAGCGACCCGACTGACTCCGCGATTGGGCAGCTTCCCAATTTCTGCAAGTTGAAATAGGGTGCGATCGAGGCGATCTCCATTGACTACAAGCATTGGAATAACAGTCATTGATGATCTCCCCTGTTTATCATGAATAGCAAAGCCTGTTGTGTTTGTATAAACTCAACCCAGTCGAAGGCTGTATCGCAGCATACGATTTGATAGACTTCTGCTCGAATAGGTCCCTCCTGGGACACCCATTCAAACCAATTGGCCAGGGATAATACCCATTCTTAAAAGACAAAGCTGGTCGATCGAGAAGGCGGAAGCCAGGCTGGAGGCGAAGCTGCTACTCCCCCATCTGCGACCTTTATTTTCCAAGTTAGAGAATTATCCAGCTCTGCCCGCAAGGCTTGGAATCGATTTATCTGGCGATCGTTGATCTGGCCTTCCGCCACCAATGGATTCACACCAGGTACCAGATTAAGGGGCGAGGAAGCAATCAGAGCGAGGTTTCGTCCGGCAAGGTCAGTAGGCACAAAATCAAAGTAGTCACGAAAAGAGCCTGAACAGTTGCATTGGCGGAGGTGGAGTCCGTTTATGGGCTCCTGGAATTCTCGCTATCTCTGGATTGATGAATTAGACAAAGACATCAAAACGCCAATTGTTTCATAAAAATGTTTGTTAGAGTGGAAATCGAGGGATGATGTTCCACACGCACAATTACAAACACATCATTTACAAACACATCATTTACAAACGCATCATTAGACACGCCTAGTGCAGCGGCAGGAAATTAAGCAACAGAAACGTTGATAACCCAAGCCCTTGCAACCCACGCCAACCGTCAAGATTCTTGTTCCTGTTTTAGAATTGTTTCCTTGGAAGCACCCCAGTAGGCGCTATAGGTCCAGACTTCGTTGTTCCCCTTGGCTTCGACGGACCAGCGATAGGTGGCTGATTTGGGATCAACCCCGATCTCTAGCAATTTTGCTCCCATGTAGTATTCCATTTGACGCTTGGTCATGTCTGTCACACTACTGGGTTTATCTTTCTCGATCGTGCGAGATAAATGCGCTTGTGTGTGCTTTGCCATCTTGATTTTTAGATATTTTTTTTAGATATTTTTTCAATCTCCAACTTAAATTAACTTAAATTAAGCAGGTAATCCTAACTAATTGTAACAAAGGTGAAGGGGTGGTGCGTTCCCAGGTAAGAAGTGAATCCCCTCCACCTCATACTGGCGTTTTAACGAAGAACCAGATCGGAATTGAGGGTGAGTGTCAGGTCAGCGTTGGGATCGATGACGACCACATCTACCGTTTGCTTGCCTAATAGCCAACCACCTAACGCCCCCAAACCAGCTCCCGCAAGCACCTTGCCAACGCTAATGCGACGACTGCCAGTCACACCAAAAAGAACAGCCGCAGCCGCAGCTCCGATCGCGGTTCCTGTCAAAATTTGGCTAGAACCACCCTTGCGCACCTCCTGAGTCTTCGTCACGACCTCAGACGTCGCATCAATCGGGAGGCGTGTCCCATCGGTCAGGATCAACTCTTGGGCATGGAACTGGGAACCCCCCTCCGCAGGTCTGAGTTCGCCCTTTACCTGACTCCCCGCAGGAATCAACAGCGTACCGTAGGTATTTCGGACATTCCTGGCAACGGTTAGCGTTAAAGGATTTGTTTCGGTGGGCAGTACAACAATCTTCTTGGCTTCATTGTATTGCATGGGAATTTGCGTCCCTGCCGGAATCGTCAACCGACGGGGGACTCCAGGTTGGGGAAATAACTGCGCTACCGAATAGGAAGCGGGTGTTGCCGTAGCAGGGAGTGTGAATGGTGCGATCGCGCTTGATCCAAGTCCTAGAAGAATAACAAGTACAGGTCCAGCCTGCCAGCGATTAAGGTCTATCATAGTTTGCTCACCCAGGTATTACAGGTGCGGGAAGAAACCTACTTGCAGAGTCGATTTTTGCAAAGCAGAAAGCCAACCCCTTCCCCTTTTCCAGGGATTTTTATAACCCTTTCCAGGGATTTTTATAAGAGGTGGAATGTTTCATAGATCGATTCCCCCTTAGAAAAGTTCCTGCTCCAATCC
>JBAUTA010000777.1:0-5301 GCA_049581985.1 Kovacikia sp. | reverse complement strand
GGTCATCCCCGTGCCGCGATCGATATTGCTGAACATATCTTGAAGCATTTGTGACTATCTACCAAGCCATCCCTACCGCCGGAATCAAGCTCACCCAGTGATTTGATCTCGTGCCAACCCCCTGAGCGATCGACGAAGACCTGTTCTACAGTACTGTTCCTCATGCAAAGTAATTCACGCTTTACAACCAAACCCGCTGCCGCCGAATCCTTTCTCTGGGGAGTCTCCACCTCCGGGTACCAGAGCGAAGGCGGATATAACGGACCAGACGAACCCAAAAATAACTGGTTTCTGGATGAACACCGGGGCAGCGTCATGGCCACGGGAACCGCCGCTGATTTTTGGAACCGCTATCAGGAAGACTTTCGGGTTTCTCAAAGTATGGGACTAAACGCCTTCCGTTTAGGGCTGGAGTGGGCGCGAATTCAGCCTTCTACCCATGCCGGTCCTGCCCCTGCTCCCCCGTTTGATAGAGATGCCCTGGATGCCTATAGCGATCGGATTGCCGCCTGCCGCCAGCATGGGCTGGAACCGCTCGTCACCTTACACCACTTTACCCACCCGGACTGGCTGGGGTTGGATGCATGGCTATCCGAAACAACCGTAGATTGTTTTGCAGAGTATGTCCGGGTAGCGGTCACCCACATCAATCGCCGCTTAACGGACCACTACCAGCTACCACCGATCCACTGGTATGTCACGGTTAACGAACCAAATATGCTGGTGCTAAACACCTATCTCAGCCGTCAGTTTCCGGCGGGGGCTGCCTGGGGAGCGGGTGCCGTGTTGCATGCCTACAGTCACATGCTTGCCGCCCACATTCGAGCCTACAACTGCATTCATGACATTTACGCACATGCAGGTTGGGCAACGCCTCGTGTTTCCCTGAATACCTACTGTAGTGATCACTATTGGTCAGAAAAAGTGATCTGGGATCTGCTCAGTCTTCGCCAGCAGGGAGTCAAACCCACTCAACTGGAAGACTACACAGATACCAACGCGAAACAATTAAAAATCGCCCTTCGCAATGCCGATCTGCCGTTCAGTCAAGACTTACCCTATCAGATTGGACAATTAGTGTATCGCTTTAGCAATTGGTTTGCTCGACGTAACTTTGAGCGGGGGCGGCTCGATTACTTTTTTCAGGAATTAGAAGCCTCACCCCGTCCCCAGGTATTTGATTTTGTTGCGATCGATTACTACGATCCCTTCACTGCCCATATCTTGCGGATACCCTCATTCTCTGACTTTGAGTTTAAGACAAAAGATTTTCGAGGCTGGTTAATGAGCGGCATTACCAGTAAGTGGTGGGACTGGCGTTGCCTGCCTGAGGGACTTCACTTTTTTTGCAAATTCTATGCTGAAACACTTTGCAATCACAGTACTGGAGAACGTCCCTGTCCCATCGTGATTGCAGAAAACGGGATGGCACTCCGCCGCAAACCCGATAACAGCATTGCCACCTTCCGGCTCGACCAACTCCGCCGCAGCGAATTTCTTAAAGCCCACATTCAGCAAGTGCAGCGACTGCTGAAAGAAAAGGTTCCAGTGGCAGGCTACATGCACTGGTCCCTAACAGATAACTACGAGTGGGGTTCCTATACGCCCCGATTTGGTCTATTTTCAATTGATTTTGCGACGGGAACCGATCGCCTGGTCGAAGATCATTTGGGCGATCGCCCCTCTGAAACCTATGCCCAATTGGTCTATGAAGCTCGTCATGCCCTCCAGGCTGCAACCCCTTTGTGAGTAGGCCGGGAATGACGCAAAACTCGAATTCCCCAACCGAGTAGGCTCAAACTTAATAGCACCGGGGGAAGCCATTGCAACCATTGCAGGTGGAATCCCAGGCGGGAGAGTAAAAACACTGCTGCATCGTCTGAAAAACTGAAGGCGATCAACAGCGATCGGTTCAGAATACTCCTGAGGGGGCTTTCTAGGCAAAGGTTCATAGCTCTAACCTGTTTAATAGGTCAATCGTTGAAAAGGATGTGCTAACAGGTTCGACAAATCAGAACGGGTTTTAATCCGGGCATACTCTGATCTTTTCAGGAATAGCTGAGAGCCTACTGATGAATACGTGAGTTTATACGGATATTCCAGAAAAAGGAATTGTCTGGGTCGCTGTCCATTCAAGAAAGGTTCCGGCTCCTCAGGCTGATCCCCCATCCCCAGGACAGAAATATCTGCTGAAGGTTTCTGCCGTTGGGGCATGCCTCTGATTCGAAAGATGCTTGTAAGATCGACAGAAAATGATACCAATTTAGGGAATGGAAGTTGCCGATGGGGCAACGGGGGCTTCGCCCCCAGCCAGGGGTTCCACTGTTCGGCTCAGCGCCCACGGTGAAAATCCCTCCCCTCCGTCATCAATCGGCAATGCTTACCGTTTCACTGGGTATGAGATCTCCCCGCCCTAACCTTTGCCCTCAACTGGATCCTTTTAGAGAGGGTTTGAGCTTTAAGCTTTGAGATCTGATCGAACCGGACATCTAACACCTACTATCTATTTCGCTAGAATGCCTTAATGCGTGCAAACCACAGCTTTCAATCCAGATTAGGCTGGTCTTTAGATCAGCGAGATCCCAAAGTTATTCAATTGCTCATGCCCCTATGGGGATGGCTCTACCACCATTATTTTCGGGTTCAAACGAGTGGCTGGCACCACATTCCCTCGGATGGTAAGGTTCTATTTATTGGCTCCCACAACGGGGGAATTGCCGCTCCAGACATGTTCATGATGATCTATGACTGGTTTCGGCGATTTGGGCTGGAGCGCCCTGTTTATGGCTTGATGCATCCCCAGGTCTGGCAGGCAAGCCCAGCGGTATCGCAATTAGCGGTTGGGGTGGGAGCTGTGATGGCTCATCCTAAAATGGCGATCGCCGCTTTGCGACGAGAAGCCAGCCTGCTAATTTACCCCGGTGGCGCAGAGGATATCTTTCGCCCCCATCATTTACGCAACAAAATTCACTTTTGTGGTCGTCAGGCGTTTATTAAAATTGCTCTCCGGGAAAAGGTGCCGATCGTCCCGGTGGTATCTCATGGTGCCCATGACACCCTCATTGTCCTGGCTGATATCTATAGGGTGATGCAACAACTCCACACCTTGGGAATGCCCTGGCTGTTTGGCATTGATCCGGTTGTCTTTCCCATCTATTTAGGGTTGCCCTGGGGAGTGGCGATCGGTCCCCTGCCCAACATTCCCCTCCCTGTGCAGATTCATACACGGGTATGTTCTCCGATTGTGTTCGAACGGTATGGCCAGGATGCCGCCAGCGATCGCGCTTACGTTAATGCTTGCTATGAGACGGTTTGCTCCCAAATGCAGCAAGAGTTAGATTATTTGATCAAGCAAACCCAGGGCACAGGGATGAAGACTTCGGCGTGAGTGCGGCTCGCCTGAGCCATGGGGGTAAGGCAAAAAGGGAGAATGGGGAGGGCAAGGAACCTTTTGCCTTTCGCCTTTTGCCCTCCACCATTCCCCATGCCTGTCCCTCCGTCCTTCCATCCCTCCACCGCTTCTATGGCACCTCTGACCTCAGCCCAGCGCAATCTGATCTACCGTCAAGCAGCAGTGCGAACGGGGATTCACAAACCGATTTTGGCGGCGTTGTATGAGGTGCACAGGCAACCGCTTCTCTCAGAAGGTGAGACTGGTTTAGGCATCTCCCCCGCCAACCGGATTTCCCTGAATCAGGTTAATACTTTTGCCGACCAGGTAACCTATGCGGCTAATACCCTTCGCAGTCTGACAAATCATTTAGTTGATACAGGCTGGACCGCAGCAGACCTGTGGGATATTGAACAAGGTTGCTATACCGATCAATTTATCATCGCGATCGCCACAGGTTACACCGCACCCGCCAGTGATCCCACGGCTGCCATCCTGGAGTCCAGCGATGGTAAGGCCTTAACACAGGTTTACCAGGCAGATCTAGCAACGGATTTCGCAACAGTCAAGGTTCCTATTAAGGGGAGACTTTTAGAGGAAGCGTTGCTGACGTTCGTGAAGCAATTGTTCCCCTCCTATCTCGGCTTCCCTTTCCAACGCAACGCGCTATTGGAAATGGTTCGGATCTGGTTGAAACTAGACGATCGCAAGGCTACCCTGGCTGCCCTTGAGGCTCAGTCAGCAGATGACCCTAACGTTCCAACGACGGCCCCCTCCTACCTTGATTTGGCCCTGCGGCAAGTGATTCCCCGCCTGGTTAAAGGCTACGCGGGTTATCCCCATCAGCGAGAAGCCCTGTTGCGTCTGACCCAACTCTGGCGACAGTTGGATTCCCGGGAATCCGCGATCGTCTCCCTGGGGGAAAATACCTCTCCTGAAATTGACCTCACCCTGATAGACCCCGCCCTAATTGCGTTTGTTCAGCGCCTTCCCCAGTCCTATCAAGCCAGGGGAGAACAACGAAATGCCCTGGTGGAAGGATTTAGGCTCTGGCAGCAGCTAGAAACCCGTAGTGCTGCATTAATGGCCTTAGGCGTCAATCCTGAAATCTTCACCGCCGCTGACCCGCAACAAAGCGACCTGCAATCAGCAGCAATTCACCTCGATCGGACCCTGATTGAATTCATCCGTTCTGTTCCGGTGGCTTATGAAAAGGTAGACCAACAGCGGGAAGCTCTGCTACACCTGACCCAACTGTGGCGCAAACTTGCCACTCGCAACCAGACTATTCAATCTCTGTTAGAGGATTTCAAGCGGATGCAGGCGGCTAACCGCGATAGTCAAGAGGCTTCCCCGCTTCCAACTGCAATAATTCTGCCGTCCCGTCCTGATCGCTGGTCGCCTGACAACATTCAACTCTTTGCTGCCATTCTCCCCAACGGCAGCTTTACCTGGGCCGAGGCAACCCACGGCGGCACTAACCTACCCGCCAATCAGAGGGTGGTAGACGCGATCGTCGGAATGGCTTACGAGTTCCAGCAGATCCGCGATCGCCTCGGTCGTCGCCTCCAAATTGTAAGGTGGTACCAACCCCTCAACGCAAATAGCAAACCCCATCCTATTTCCGATCATCGCCATGCCCTGGGAGAAGCGATCGACTTTTACTGCGAAGGATTCACAGGCGATCAGCTCTACTGGTTTCTAGATCCCTGGTGGACTGGCGGACTGGGGCGCTACCAGCATTTTCCCTATCTCATCTACATTGATGCCCGTGGCGATCGGGTCCGGTGAGTTGCCCCCATCCCTCCAGGGTCTACTCGCGTCTTGTTCTACCAATTTAAAAAATGAAGGTTTCAGATTGGGGACTGGGTGCAGGGGCGGAACCCCTGGCTGGGGGCGAAGCCCCCACA
>JBAUTA010000776.1:0-3492 GCA_049581985.1 Kovacikia sp. | reverse complement strand
GTCCCCAATCTGCCCTGTTCGCTATTTAAATTTGGTATAAATTGCTTATGAACAGAGGGAGTTGTGAAAGCCTTTCCCTGTCGGGAAAGTGTTTTCACATATCCAAATAGGATTGCTATCGATACCTGTTAAGGTTCGTTTCTTTCAAGATTCAGGGGAAAAGTGTATCTTAAAATACTGAAATAAAGTACATAGTGAATATTGGTCTGCCTGATCGGAATGAATTGCCGTCCGATTAGCCAGATGAACAACGGCAATGAAGTCTCCGCTTTGAAATTTGCGCATCAACAAATTTTTAGCCCTGTTGGAGTTAAGTCATGCTTAAAAAACTTACCCATTTCACCTCGCCATTCCCCTTCTTTCACCGCCTAGGTTCCGCTGGTGCTTTGGCTTTGGGCCTCTTACTTCCTGGTTCCCTGGTGGCATTCCCTGCCATTGCCAGTCAACTCAGTGATGGACGCAGCTTTTTTGACAACGCTCCCCGCCTCGTCCGCTCCGCCACTAGCTTTCAAGCTGCTTACACCCCCTCCACGTATCAGTTCACGATCAAAGTTCCGGAAAATGCAGGCGCTAACTTAGAGGCAGTCCGCATTGTTCAGGACGAGAAAAACCTGGGAACTGTCCAATTTAATGTCAGTCAAAGCAGTGCTTTTTTGGGTGAAACCTTTGCAGGAGGCCCTGCCGTATCTCTAGAGAGTATTGGAGGCAGCCAGCCCACCAATTCCAATGAAGTGACTGTCGCGTTCAACCCACCCATAGCACCGGGGCAAACAGTCACCGTTTCCTTACAAGCCGATCGCAATCCCTGGCAAGGAGGCGTTTACCTGTTTGGCGTCACTGCCTTTCCATCTGGCACCAACAACCCTGGCCTGTTTTTGGGCTACGGTCGCATCAACATTTACGATAACGCTAGATAGGCTTGAGGGCTGAGGGCTAAGGGCTGAGTGGGAGTGTTGAGTAGGAGCGCTGAGGGGGCCGCCCCGCTCACTCAACACTCCCTCGGCGTTGAGCAGCAGCAAGGTATAGCTGGATTCCTTTGGTTAAGCGGAGTGTAGGGGCTTCCCCAGGAGCACAGCTTCATTGCTATTGGGGAGGTTGGGCTAGACTTTCAGTCTGATTTGTAGTCGCAGCGTCCTCCGAAGATTGGCTTTTGCGTTTTTCGGCTTCTTGAAGAGCAGCCTCACTATTTTTCTGGTAAGCAGTAACCCGATCCTGAGCCGTTTTGTATCGCTGGTCAGTCGCAGGCACGCTTGCCATCAGATCGGATGCTTGCTGCCAGCGGGAAGCCAGTTCTAGCCATTGGGCAGAAGATTTAGCCGTTAAGCCTTCTTGAGATGCTTGCTCAGCCAATCTAACCGCCAGGACAAAGGAATCGGCTTGAGGATTGGAGCCTTTTGTAGAGAGAGGCGGAGCAGCAGAGGATTTAGCAGGGGCCGGTAAGGCAGAGGAAGGAGCAGCCACGGGAGCCTTGATTTGATTGGTCGAGAGATTGCCAGTGGATTCAGGAGCTTTCGCTGAACGCTGATTTGTAAAGCCAGGTGCGAGCCAGCGATAAATTCCCCAACCGACTAACAGAAGCAGCAAACTGGCACTAGCTCCGCCTATAATTCCGCGCCAATACTGACGTTTTTCTCGCAGTTGGCGGGGAGAAATCTTAGGAAGGGAAGAGACTGCTAAGTCATCTGCACGATTCTTCCAGTCTTTGGCAATTTGCTTGAAAAAGTTCTGTCTGCTCAGAGTAATTTCCTCAGACCAGAGAAGTTGATTCTCCGGGTCGCGATTGATTTCTTCCAACCAGAGCAACTGTTGTTCACGCACAATCCGGCTATTGATATTGATCCGGTAAATATTGCGGGGGGCGATCGTCTCCAAAATTTGCCGGATGCGCTCCACCAATATGGCAGGCTCTAACTGCTCAACCGTTGCTGCTTCACACAGAAGCTGTAAAATCCCATCGGCAAAAATAGCACGGGTGCGAACTCCAGAATCAGCAAGCTTATCATTCAATATCTGAATAATTGCGGCAACGCTTCCCTGACTGGCTTGTTTGAAAATATTGTTCGCTTCGTTTGTCATGTCTGAACCTGGCAGATAGCGCTTAACTGGAGCCAAACTCTGGCTGAGGCAAAAAGTCAAAGAAATATTTGTTATAGCTCTTGATTCAAGATACTTCAAGTAGCAGGGATCGGATCTGGGCTGGGTACTTTTTCCTCTAAAAAATGACTGAAGCGTAGATAGGGAAGGGAAAACACAGGCTGTTTATAATTTCAGGCTGAATTAACAAAAATTTAAGGGGAGGCGCAAAGGTGGCACGCCCAGTTGTCTCGGGGGGGGTTCCACCGTACGTCACCCAAGTCTGACCCAAGCCAAAACTACGATAAATGGCGATAGTCATTAAAGCGCCGGATCTGCCACAGATCCGTGTTCAAGCGATGTTGATCCAGGCGATGCCAGCGGGATTGATCGATCCAAAACTCAAATATTGCCGTGTTTTCGGATCGAAATCGCCAGGAACGATCGCAGCCCAGGAGTTCGGCAACCAAATGCTGCAAAATCCAACCGTGGGTGATAATCCAGATACGCCCCCCCTCTAGGTGCTGGCTCAGCAGCATTTGCACAAATCGGCGGGCACGGGCACGGGCATCGTCAAGTGACTCTGCTTCTGGTATTTGAATCCAATCGGGTGAAGCTTCTAGCTGCTGGCATAGTTCAGGATAACGCTCCCCCGCTTCTGCCCAGGTCAAACCCTGAAATATACCGTTCTGAAATTCTGTTAATTCATCAGCAGACAAAACTGGAATTGCCTTCGGCTGATTTTCGCTGTCATCAGTTGCGGACAGCTTGCCTTCAGTTGGGTCACTCACAACCGCTGGGGGAGCATCAGCCAGGAAAGGCTCCAGCAAAATCTGGGCTGTCTGCACTGCCCGCTTTAAAGGACTAGTATAAACATGAGAAGGAATCCATGCTTCGGCCAGCAACCGACGGGCAAGGCTTTCTGCCTGCTTTTGGCCCATTTCAGTCAGCCCAAAATCGCCATGCCCCTGCATCCGCTTCTCCCGATTGCCCGTTGACTCGGCGTGTCGTATGAATAATAACTTGAGGGTTTGATGATGCATCACGCTTCGATTCGGACTGCCAACATTCACCGGGCGATCGCCTTTTATGAGCAGCTTGGCTTTGTCGTGCGGGAACGCTTTACCACAGGGTACACGCTCGCTTGCTGGATGGAAGGTCTAAGCGGTCGGATTGAATTGATCCAGATTCCCCAACCCCAACCCGCTCCAGATGCGTTTGGGGATGAGCACTATGTGGGCTACTATCATTTGTCTTTTGACTTGACTGCGATCACCGATGACTTACGCCAATGGCTGGATGACCTCAAGCATCGTTTCATAAAAGCCAGCCAGGAACAACCGGAACAGATCCAACCGTTAAAGGTGTTGTTGGAACCGGAACAGCAAATGATTGGCGATCGGGTTTACGAAGTCGCCT
>JBAUTA010000775.1:0-2801 GCA_049581985.1 Kovacikia sp. | reverse complement strand
TAGTAATGCTGCCAGTATTGCCAGTCAGGATGTTTGGGGGGCAGGTTAAGCAGCGGGATCACAGCAACTGGCGCGATCGGGTCATTAATTAGCGCTTCCCGGAGCGATCTCACCTGCAGGTTTCTTGGCTGGCATCCCTGTTCCACACAGAGGGCGGCTGCCATTCCCGCAGCCTGTCCGATCCCCAACACGAGAGGTTGCAAACGGGTTGCTCCATTCGCAATATGGGACACGGAAATATTTTTTTCACACACCAATAGCCCATCTACGGTTTCCGAAACCAGGCAGCGGTAGGGGATAGAAAAGGGTGTTCCAGTCCAGCGTCCACCCCAGCGGATTGATTTCGGTTTCAGGGCAATATCGCCACTGGGATAGTGATGATCATTAGGATAATTGCCGATCGCAATCCCATCGCAGGTATTCTCTGCTGAAATACATCCCTGGGCAAACACGCTGATCGGTAAGGGAGCAACCGCTCCCCCTGGGATTGGCAAAATATCCTGTTCCCGGAGGGTGACCAATCCCTTTAAACGACGACTTTCCCGATAGTAAGGATGGAGAGCATAGGCGCTGGGATCCTGGGGGTTGAGGGCTGAGGGGAAACTGTCTTGGGCAAGTCCGTAGCGACGACCAAGTTGGGTTTGAATGAAGAGAGCAAACCCCTGAGTGTGCCAGCGGGCTTCTTGAAGAAATTCTTGGCGGTTAGTTTCTGATTCGATGAGACGCTGAATCCCTTCTCCATAGTCGTTTCCGCGAAGGGGCCAGTTAATCATGAAGCGATTGGCGGGCAGACGTCCATAGTTTAGAAATTTGTCTGGCCCGTGCTGTTCCCAGGCTCCCGTAAATCGCTCCGGCTCGTAGTTGGGCGGAACTGGAATCGCTTCCGCTTCCGCTCCTTCGCCAAAATCCTGCATGATCACCACCCAGGTAGGAGCCTGAATTGGATATTGCTGCATCCAGGGAAGGGGGGCGATCGGGGCACTGGGCTCATTCCACTCGCGCTGCAATTCCCAACCCCAGCGATGGGGCACCTCAGCCAGTGCCAGCAAATCCCCTAATTCGGTGCCATCTAGCGTGATTTGGGCATGAACGATTAAATCTGCAAAGCGAACGCCAGCGACACAATTCCCCTGCTTCAAAACCTCCAGGGGAATCTGTCCAGTAATCCACTCCAGATTAGGCAAGGCCGCGACCCAATCGGCAAAAATTTGAGCACCGATATGGGGATAGTAGGTAAAGAAACTGACCCAAGCGTGATCTAACCCACCCGCTTGCCGCTTCTGCAATTCTTGCAGAAAGGCTCCCCAGATTCCTGTTTGAAAAGCGGCTAACTCATTTCCATCCGGGGCAGCCACCCCGGCACTGGTGAGCATTCCCCCCAGCCAGGGAAACTCGCCCACCAGAATGGTTTTTGCTCCCCGCCGGGCGGACTGGAGGGCAGCAGCCGTGCCGCCAGTCCCTCCACCCACTACCAAAACATCTGCTTGCAGTTCACGCATTCAAACGACCTATGGATTGACGGGTTGCCCACTCCGGAACAATCCGCTCAATTGCTTGCCATTGACGTAGGTGATCACTCCTTTGCCGTCGGGCTTGCCTCCTCGGAATTCACCCACGTAGCTCTTGAATGGACTTCCTTTAGGAAAGGTGCAGGTTCCTTTACCGCTTAACTGACTGCTGAAGAAAGTTCCCTGACAGCGAAAGCCATCCGTGCTGGTCAGCACTCCCTGTCCATTCACCTGGCCCAGATAAAAATCTCCTGTATAGGTGCTACTGCCAAATTTCATGGTGCCCTTGCCGTGGGGTTGACCCTCAAGCAGCCCGCCTGTATAGCTAGTGCCGTTTGCCAGGATCAGCGTTCCCTTGCCAGAGAACTCACCCTCGCGGAAGCTACCGACATAGCGTCCCCCATCTTTATAAATGAGAACTCCACTACCACTAAACTTACCGTTAACAAAAGTTCCTTCATACCGATCGCCATTGGCAAACAGCAACACGCCACGCCCATTCGGCTGACCATTGCGGACCGAACCTTCATACCGATCGTCGTTCACGTAGACGAACGTTCCAGTTCCATTAGGCACCCCATTCTGCACCTGCCCCCGATAGTAGCTGTAGGGACTGCCGGGTTTTACCTCTGAAAAAACGCAGATGCCAGTTCCGCTACGTCCCCGAAAATTTCCTTCGCATTTAACTTCATCATCCGTAGTAAAGCTTGCTGCTTTGACAGGTAGTGAATAGCTCGAACCGATCGCCACGCTGAAGGTAGAAGCGGCCAGTATAGCCATTCCCAGTCGTTGAATTGAAGGAAACATAGATCAATACTCCGTTAGATACTCCATTTGAGAACGTGATGTGCGATTAATTGTCCCTTATCCCCACTTTTACTCCCAAGGAAAAAGGCTTTCAGACTGTTTTGGTTCCCTTTCCCGATGCTATCCATTACCCAGATTTCGTCCAAATTCCCCTGGCCCCTTCTGCCAGCGCAGGCGAAGGGGCGGGGGGATGGGGCAGATTAAGCTGGGTAAGGGTTTCACCGACTTTTGCGTAAAGGCCAGCTCCCGCTGGGAGAGGGGCTTTGTCTCCACTCCCCCAGAGTACAAAATTGATGGTTCGCAACACTTGTAATTGCTCGGCTAATTCCCGCTGCGATCCTTCTTGTTGCTCATAGGCATCCACATTTTTTTGACGCAGGTCTACAGAGTAAGCTTTCATCTAGCAATCGTTCATGGTAGAGTTCATCCTCATTCACTGTACTCCATTGAACCGCAAACCGCTATATTGGCGTTGTTGGGATGGTG
>JBAUTA010000774.1:0-1709 GCA_049581985.1 Kovacikia sp. | reverse complement strand
GATTTTCAGACGCTGGAAACGATTGTTGGACCTTCTGGTAGGGTCGCCTGGGAAGCCCTGGATGCTCCGCAGCGGCAACGAATCCGGCATTCAGTTGCCCACACTGTTCAGATTGACAGCGTTATTTATCCAAAAACGCAGGCAGAACTCTCAGAAGTGATCACCTGGGCCTACCAAAACCGCTGGCAAGTCCTTCCCTGGGGGGCAGGGAGTAAGCTCAGTTGGGGCGGAGTGGTTGGGCGTAAGGAGGAAGGCGGGTTTGCTCCTTTGATTGGGGTCAGCACCAGGCATTTGAATCGATTAATTGACCATGCGGTGGGCGATTTGACGGTAACGGTGGAGGCGGGAATGGGCTTTACCGAGTTGCAGGAAACTTTAGCGCAGGTGGGACAGTTTTTGGCGATCGATCCTGCTTACCCAGCGCAAGCCACGATCGGCGGCATTGTTGCCACTGGCGATACGGGGTCTTTGCGACAACGCTACAACAGTGTGAGGGATATGCTCCTGGGGTTGTCCTTCGTGCGGGCTGATGGTCAAATCGCCCAAGCCGGGGGACGGGTCGTAAAAAATGTGGCGGGCTATGACCTGATGAAGCTATTTACAGGTTCCTATGGCACCCTGGGCATCATTACCCAGGTTACCTTTCGGGTTTATCCCATTCCAGAGGCTTCGCAAACGCTTGTATTGAGTGGGGAAGCAGGGGCGATCGAGCGGGCCGTGGCAACCTTACTCCGTTCATCTCTGACACCTACCGCCGCCGATCTGCTCTCAGCTTCTACCGTAGAAGACTTACAATTGGGCAATGGGATGGCATTAATTGTTCGGTTTCAGAGCATTCTACCCAGTGTGCAGGAGCAAACCAGGCGATTAATGGAGGTTGGGCAAACCTTAGGGCTTGCCTGTGTCCCTGTTGCTAATTCAGACGAAGTCACTCTATGGCAGCGATTGCGAGAACAAATGACCGATGCCAACTGGGAAGGGCTAATTACCTGCAAAATAGGAGTAAGACCTACCGCAGCCGTGACCGTTTTGCAGCAAATTGAACAGCTAAAGGTGTTGGGCTGGTTGGGACAAATCCACGCCGCCAGTGGGCTGGGAAGAGGTGTCTTTGCCGCAGCAATTCCGGTTGAAACACTCTTGGAAATCCGTGCCCTGTGCGAGTCTAATAGTGGATTCCTATCAGTTCTTCAAGCTCCCGTTGACTTCAAGCAAGCGATCGATGTTTGGGGCTACGCAGGCAATGCCCTGGATGTCATGCACGCAATCAAGCAACAGTTTGACCCCCATTCCCTCCTCAGCCCCCACCGATTTTTCGGAAGAATTTAAATGATGAATACTCAGAATACTCAAAACGATACGAGCTCAGCAGTCAGCAGCCAGGAACCAGCAGTCGCAAGCCAGAGGATACAAGAGAGCATCCCCTCTCCCCCCTTCCCCACCCCATCCTTTGACCTCCACTCTCCCCCCGATCCTAAAATCATTGATACCTGCGTTCACTGTGGCTTTTGCCTTTCCACCTGTCCCAGTTACCGGGTGATTGGCAAGGAGATGGATTCTCCCAGAGGGCGGATTTATCTGATGGATGGGGTGAATCAGGGAAAAATTCCGCTGTCGCCTGCCATCGTGGGGCATTTTGATTCTTGTCTAGGGTGTCTTGCCTGTGTGACCACCTGTCCTTCAGGGGTGCGCTACGACAAATTGATTGAGTC
>JBAUTA010000773.1:0-1837 GCA_049581985.1 Kovacikia sp. | reverse complement strand
GCCTTTCACTTCTGCGAGGTCTAGCCCCGCCTCTAGCCCATTTCCTTCAAAGCTATTTAAGAGATCGTTGGCATCTAGTTTTAGCGGCGTGAATCGGTGGGGATGGGCCAAAAAATCGCCGACTTGGCCTAGATTCTTCAGACCATAGACCGAGAGGCCGGGAATAATAGCGGCCTCTGGAGCATTCGCTTCAGGAAGAATGATGCCCTTCATTCCAAGTGCTTGCGCCCGGAGAGCCATCGGTAAAACTCCCGCTACGGGCTGTAGAGAGCCATCCAGAGAAAGTTCTCCCGTGAAGAGATATTCGCCCAGCATTTCCTGATTCACCTGCCGGGAGGCCCCCAGTATGCCAACGGCTATGGGCAAGTCAAAGGCTGGTCCCTCTTTGCGAATATCCGCAGGGGCAAGATTAATCGTCACCTTACGCATCGGTACGGCATAACCTGCATTTTTGATGGCGGCTTTGACCCGTTCTCGCGATTCTTGAACGGCGGCATCGGGGAGTCCAACGATCGTAGTTTGGGGCAAACCACCGCCAAGGTCTACTTCTACACCTACTTGGACGGCCTCCACGCCCAAAGGAGTTGCACTCCAAACTCTAGCCAGCATCGTTAAGTCTCCTCTGTGTCGAACGAGGATAACCCATCGTGTTGTTAATTTTGTACAGTGACCCCTTATCTGGTGAGAGGCCTCAGGTGACCATGCCAACGATTTATGTGATCGGAGGTGCCAATGGTTCAGGGAAGACGACAGTTGCCCTGGATCTTCTTCCCACGCTGGGCGTGGTGGAATATGTCAATGCAGATGCAATTGCGACTGGGTTATCACCATTCAATCCAGAATCGATGAACATTCAGGCAGGACGGTTAATGCTGCAAAGAATTGAAGCGTTATCCAAAGCTGGAGCAGATTTTGCCTTTGAAACTACTTTGGCAGCCCGTACCTTTGCTCCATTTCTCCGAAATTGCAAAGCAAAAAGTTACATTGTTAACCTGCTCTGCTTTTGGCTTTCAAGCCCTGATCTTGCAGTGCAACGGGTTGCATGGCGGGTTGCGAGTGGTGGGCATTCAATTCCTGAAGCAGTGATTCGTAGACGCTATGAACGGGGGCGGAGAAATTTATTTGGACTGTATCTTCCTCTGTGCGATGGCTGGATTGTTTACGATAATTCTGGAGTCAATCTGAAAATGGTGGCTCAACGGGAGCGTGACGGGCAAACTATTGTTGAAGATCTAGAGAGCTGGAGACAAATTACGGAGAGAAGCAATGTCTGAAATCAATCATGTGGCATCGTATGAAAAAATCACTGAGGTCGCGAAATCAGCGATCGCTCAGGCAATCGAGCGTCATAGGAAGTTAGGAGAGTCAATTGCAGTTTGGCAGGAAGGTAAAGTAGTGATCCTAAGTGCGGATCAGATTCCCACGATGCAGGAGTCGCCTGATCAAGCTGACAGGAATTAATTTCTGCTGGCTTTGCCTGGTTAAACAACAATTTTTTTCGGGAGGGCCTCATTTTTGTCGCTACCGGCTAGGAAATCTGCAGTTGAGATTTTCTGGCAATAGTGGACACTCGCGTTTCAAACAGCCCGCTGTTGTATGCGCAAATTCTGAGCAAACACGGCGGAGCCACATTAGCTCCGGGCTAGAACCAGGCTCATCACCTTAATTTTGCCTGCGCCAATCGCCATCTTGACTACGAACCTCCGCTAGGACCCCTTAGTGTCTAATCATTACTTTTTAAACAAAGCTATGCTGGGGAAGGAACTCAGAGACTAGAAACGCATAGTGCCCAAACAACCTCGACATCGCCCTTTCCGAGATTTTCCCAATGCAGAGC
>JBAUTA010000772.1:0-2582 GCA_049581985.1 Kovacikia sp. | reverse complement strand
TGATATGCCAATGACGGCTGAATCCGTTGCCATCTATCTGGGAATCATCCAGGCAGGGTGCGTGGTCGTGTCGATTGCGGATAGCTTTGCGGCAGCGGAAATTGCAACCCGGTTGCGACTGGCAAACGCAAAAGCCATTTTCACCCAGGATTGGATTGAGCGTCATCATAAGCAGTTACCGCTTTACGCCAGAGTGGTTGAGGCAGCGGCTCCCCCAGCAATCGTTCTTTCCCCCAATGCCGATTCCACGGTTGAGCTGCGATCGCAGGATTTAACCTGGATGGAGTTTCTGAGCCCTAAGGAAACCTTCGATGCAATTGCCACAACGCCTGCATCACCCATTAATATCCTGTTTTCCTCCGGAACCACGGGAGATCCGAAGGCCATTCCGTGGACGCAGACAACCCCGATTAAATGTGCGAGTGATGCCTATCTTCACCACGATATCCATCCTGGAGATATTATTGCTTGGGCAACCAATTTGGGATGGATGATGGGCCCCTGGCTGATTTACGCAAGTTTGATTAACCGTGCGACGATCGCCCTTTACCCAGGCGCACCCACCACCCGCGAATATGGTCAATTCATTCAAAATGCACGGGTGACCCTGTTAGGCGTGGTGCCCAGTCTGGTCAGCGTTTGGAAAGCGACCAGGTGTATGGATGGGCTGGATTGGAGCGCCATCAAGGCATTTAGCTCTACCGGAGAGTGTTCCAACCCCCAGGACATGCGGTTTCTGATGTCCCTGGCTGACTACAAACCTATTATTGAATATTGCGGCGGCACAGAAATTGGAGGTGCTTACATTACTGGCACCCTGGTGCAACCCTGCGCTCCTGGCACCTTCACCACGCCTGCCCTGGGTCTGGATTTGATCATTTTGGATGAAGACCATCATCCCGCTGATAAGGGCGAAGGCTTTATTATTCCACCCTCGATCGGGCTTTCTACAGAATTGCTAAATAGAGATCACCATCAGGTTTATTTTGCTGATATACCCTGGGTTGAGAAGCCAGGACTGAGACGGCACGGGGACTATTTAGAGCGTTTAGCTGACGGATACTATCGCCTGTGTGGTCGGGTAGATGACACCATGAATCTCGGTGGGATTAAGGTAAGTGCGGCAGAAATTGAACAGGCAATTAACACCGTTGAGGATATCTGTGAAACGGCTGCGATCGCCCTTTCCCCCCCGAAGGGTGGACCGAGTCAGTTAATCATTTATGCTGTCATTACCCCCAATTCTCAAAAAACAAAACCAGAGCTACAACGATTGTTGCAATCTGCGATCGCTCAACACCTCAACCCGTTATTTAAAATTGGGGATTTGATCCTGGTTGAGGCATTACCCCGCACTGCGTCTAACAAAATTATGCGGCGGGTCCTACGCGATCAGTACATCGCCATAACTAATAACAAACCTGATAACAAACCTGATAACAAGTCCTTGCCTACCATTGCCCTTTTGCCCTCTGCTTAACCCCCCATGCCTCAATTCAAAGTCCTGGTTACCCGCCGTTTGCCGACCAGTCTAAAGCCCCTGGAGAAGCTTGCAGCCGTTGATCTATGGACAGAGCGTCAACCCCCACCCTATGAAGTTCTACTGGACAAAGTTCGAAACACGGATGGATTGCTGTGCTTACTGACGGACCCCATCGATCGCCGATTAATTGAGGCTGGTGTAAATCTCAAGGTAATTAGCCAAATGGCCGTTGGCTACGACAATATTGATATTGCAGCAGCGACGGCAAGTCATATCCCGGTAGGGTATACTCCCGATGTACTGACCGATGCCACAGCAGATTTTGCCTGGGCATTATTGATGGCCGCTGCACGACGAGTCGTGGAAGCCGATCGCTTTACCCGATCAAATCAGTGGCGGACCTGGGAACCAGATTTATTGTTGGGGTCTAATATTGCGGGGGCAACATTAGGCATTGTGGGCTTGGGACGCATCGGGCAAGCTGTGGCTCAGCGGGCCAGAGGGTTTGACATGAAAATTATTTATACAAATCAAAAACGTGGTGTCCCACAACTAGAAAGAAAGTTAGGCGTTGAGTTTGTGGAATTCGAACGCCTCCTGCAAGCCTCTGATTTTGTGACCATTCACACGCCGCTGACACCAGAAACCCATCATCTATTTGACGATCGCCAATTTAACCAAATGCAGCGATCGGCAGTTTTAATTAACACAGCCAGGGGAGCGATTGTCAATCCTGACGCCCTCTATCGAGCCTTAGCAAACGGCCAAATAGCGGCGGCGGCGATGGATGTTACTGACCCAGAACCAATTTCGGCGGATAGTCCGTTATTAACGCTGGAAAACCTGATCATCACCCCCCATATTGCCAGTGCCAGCCGTCAGACGCGAGAAAAAATGGGGATAATGGCGATCACAAACTTGATAGCCGGACTCCAGGGCGATCGGCTCCCCCATTGTGTCAACCCTGAAGTGTATCTGTGAAGTGTTAGCCCTATGAACTCTGAGTCTCCGATTTGGCACCCGTTCACTCAAATGAAAACCGCTCCACCTCCGTTGAAAGTTATAAAGGGGGCAGGCATCTGGCTAGAGTTGGAGGACA
>JBAUTA010000771.1:0-8636 GCA_049581985.1 Kovacikia sp. | reverse complement strand
GCGGACGATCGCGGCTTTACGTCATCATTAAATCAGTCATTCTTAAGAAAGCAAGGAAATCACCTCTCCACGTCAGCAACCTTGGGGTTCGAGAAAATCATGTTCTATAGGTGCGAAGACTAAGCAGGTAGGCGTCATTAATCATAAGCAGGGGGAGTGGGGGCATTGCCCCCAGATAGAAGATTCCATCGTTCGGCTACCGTTCGACTACACGGCTCGGCGAGCCTGGCTCGACTTAGCGCTCACCAAACGGCTCAGTTGAGCCGCGCTCACGCCGAAGCCTCTTCCCTCCCCAAAATCAGCTTTAGTCTCAGTGCGCCAGCTACTTAACATAGGACGAGCAGGAGTCACTGAAACCCCTGAAATCGCTATGGAGCAACTGTTTAACACGGTAAGTTCTCTACTTTCAATGGGGTTATGCAGAAAATTGCAAATCAGTCGTAGACGTGGTTTTCATCAATTCAACTTCAACCATTGTTTCACCATTGTTTAGAGCAATCAGGTAGCGGAGGCAATTGAATCATGGGATTACAGGCAAATCTTTTAGAAAAACCCATTTATATCAGTTGGTTTGAAGCGTTAAGAATCGGAGATATTGACAAAGTTGGGGGCAAAAATGCCTCTCTAGGTGAACTGATTCGTACGCTTAAGGACCAAGGGGTGCAGGTGCCCGATGGATTCGCTATCACGGTCGATGCCTACTGGACCTTTCTGAAAGCGGAAGGACTGAAAGAAAAAATTCAATCCCATTTAGATGCCTTAGCCGAGGGCAAAGAGTCTCTGGCTCAAGCAGGCAGAGCAATTCGTTGGCTCTTTTTGCAGACGCTCTTTCCCGCTGACATTACTGAGACTATCCGGCAGGCATACCGCGACCTGAGTCAGCGCTATGGCATTGAAAAAGTGGATGTGGCTGTGCGAAGCAGTGCAACTGCGGAAGATCTGCCAGACGCCAGTTTTGCTGGACAACAAGAAACCTTCTTAAATATTCGTGGGGAAGAGGAACTGCTAGATGCTTGCCGCCACTGCTACGCTTCTATGTTTACCGATCGGGCGATCAGCTACCGCCAGGAAACGGGGTATGACCACATGCATGTAGGGCTATCTGTGGGCGTTCAAAAAATGGTGCGTTCTGATAAAGCCAGCGCTGGGGTAATGTTTTCTATTGATACCGAGACTGGTTTTCCCGATGCGGCGATCGTCAGCGGTGCCTGGGGGCTGGGCGAAAACGTGGTTCAGGGAACCGTCACGCCCGATCAATTTATCGTCTACAAACCTTTATTAGATCATCCCCAGTTCCAGCCGATTATCGATCGCTCCAAGGGCAGCAAAGAGAAAAAGATGATCTACGCCGCTGAAGGCAGCAAAACGATCAAGAATATCCCCACCACAGGTAAGGAGCGCCAGGCATACGTCCTCAGTGATGAGGAGATTTTGCAACTTGCCCGCTGGGCAGTGGTGATTGAAAAGCACTACCAGAAACCGATGGATATCGAATGGGCAAAGGACGGGGAAACTGGCAAGCTATTTATCGTCCAGGCACGCCCGGAAACGGTGCAGTCGCAAAAATCAGTCTCTACGCTCAAAACCTATAAATTGAAGCAGAAAGGAAATCTGTTGTTGAGTGGATTGAGCGTAGGCGAGGCGATCGCCGCTGGCAAGGTCTGTCGCGTATTGAGCGTTGCCGACATCGACAAAGTAGAAGATGGTAGTGTATTGGTCACCGAAATGACCGACCCCGACTGGGTTCCCATTATGAAGCGGGTCGCAGGCATTATTACTGACTATGGGGGGCGCACCTGCCACGCGGCGATCGTCAGTCGGGAGTTGGGCATCCCGGCGATCGTGGGAACGGGAGATAGCACCCGCACCCTCAAGGATGGACAGGAGGTCACGATTTCCTGCGCTGAAGGCGATGAAGGTAAGATCTACGAGGGTCTGCTGGATTTTGAAACCGTCGATGTCAATCTCAATGACATCCCGGAGACCCGCACCCAAATTATGATGAACATCGCCAGTCCCTCGGCGGCCTTTCAGTGGTGGCGGTTGCCTGCCCACGGCATTGGGTTGGCCCGTATGGAGTTCATCATCAACAGCATCATCAAAATTCACCCGATGGCACTGGTCCACTATGACCATCTCAAAGACCGGACTGCCTGGAAGCAAATCCGCGACATGACCAAAGGCTATCACGATAAGCGTCAATACTTTGTCGATAAACTGGCGTTAGGGATAGCCAAGATTGCCGCCTCCCAATATCCCAATCCGGTGATTGTGCGGATGAGCGATTTCAAAACCAACGAATACGCCAACCTGATCGGCGGACAGCAATTTGAGCCGAAGGAAGAAAACCCAATGCTGGGCTTCCGGGGAGCATCACGCTACTACAGCGATCGCTACCGTGAAGGCTTTGCTTTGGAATGTCAGGCCATCAAGCGGGTGCGCGAATTCATCGGCTTCGATAACATCATCATCATGATTCCCTTCTGCCGCACCCTGGAAGAAGCCGATAAAGTGCTGGATGTATTAGCCAGTAATGGCTTGAAACGGGGCGAAAATGGTTTACAAGTATACGTTATGTGCGAAATTCCGGCTAATGTGGTGCTGGCAGACCAGTTTGCTGAGCGGTTTGACGGGTTCTCGATCGGTAGTAATGATCTGACTCAACTCACGCTGGGGGTCGATCGCGACTCTGGGGAACTCGCCCACCTATTTGATGAACGGAATCCCGCCGTTAAGTGGATGATTCAACATTTGATCACAGCCGCCAAAGCCGCAGGGCGTAAGGTTGGCATCTGTGGTCAGGGGCCGAGCGACTTTCCCGATTTTGCCGCTTTCCTGGTTGACTTGGGCATCGATTCAATGTCGCTGAACCCTGATAGCGTCGTTCAGGTAAAACGCTGTGTCGCTGAACGGGAGGCCAGCCTCACATCCTGATATAGCTATCGCCAGTTTGATCAGGACAGAGGATTAAAGGGGGAGTGGGGGCGTTGCCCCCAGCCAGGGGTAAAACCCCTGCACCCCGTCCTAAGCAATCGGGCTACGGCTATATAGCCCTTTTCAAAGGTGTGAGGTACAGTGAGGGTGCTTCGCGCCCCACTGCACCTCACATTTCTGTACTTCACCCAAGTGCAAACCGCTATAAGTTTGCGTGGGGAGGGGCTTGGCATGAATGTCTCAAGGGTTTCGCCCGCATCCTAAGCTCCTTCAGCTGAGCGAGTTGATTGGGTTCTGCTTGCTTAGAAGGGAATATCGTCAAAATCTGGGGTGGATGCAGGTTCCGGCTGAGGCTGAAATTTAGCTGCGGTAGATTTTGCAGTTGGCGCAGAGGGGCCTGGTTTATAGGAAGGTGCAGACGATTGAGTAGCCGTCGGGGCCGTCGGGGTCGTCGGGATTGTAGCAGCAGTCGAGGTCGGCATAGAGGTTTCCAGGGGAGTATCTGCGCCGAGGCCGTGAATCCGCTGGACGGTGAATTCTGCCCGTTTTTCTTTAAAGCCTTCGGGGCGATCGACGGTATTCATCCGAAGACTCCCTTCAATCACAACCCGATCGCCCTGACGATATCGGTCTTGAATTTCCTGAGCCAAATTACCCCAACCCACCACCTTTAAGGTAGCGGGGGGATCTTCTGAGCGGAGACCAGGAAACTGCACCATCATCTCTGCGATCGGGGTTTGGGTATCGGAGGTGTAGCGCAGTTCAGGAGCCTGAACAATTTCCGCCATTAAGATGCAGTTGTTCATAGAGAGTAGGTAGTAGAGGGCAGGTGGAGGGAAGTGGGGAGTCAGTAGCTGGGTGCCATGAAGCTAAAGATAATTTGTGGGGGTGAGGGGATAAAATTCCCTGCCTGGGTGCAGTCCCCCAACGCCCCTTTCTTATCATTTTTCTTATGATTGATGACGCCTACTGACTCAGGGAAAAAGGGACTAACAATAACTACTGGATGTGATTTTAACAAGTAGACCGGGGTTTTGAGACGTTGAATCACAGCTGTTTGCTGGTTATCCCCTAATAGCTCTCCACCAGTGCCTCTTCCCGCTCCTCAGTCTCATCGACAAATTCCTGTACTCGCAGACGATATTCTCTCAACGTTTCGTCCACCCAACCGCGATCAATGCTGTTGGCGAAAATGTGGATTAGAGGCTCGCCAGCATCGGGGAGAATCAGTACCCAGTTATCATGCTGGTAGTTGAAGATTTTTACCCCATCGACAAGTTCTAGTCGTTCGACGGGATGGGTTTCGACCAGATGCCGCATCAGAGCACCTTTAGCAGTCCAGGGGCAGCGAATCGTGCAGCTTTTATGGTAAACGCGGGGCAGTTCAGCCCGGATGTGACCCAGCGATCGCTCTTGAATCGTCAGCATTTCAATTAGTTTGGCAATGCAGAACATGGCATCAAACCCTGGATGCAGTTGGGGAAAAATAAAGCCCATATCGCCACTGCCACCCAGCACAACATTCGGGTTTGTGTGGCAGGCTTCCATCAGGGCAGTGGGATTTGCTTTAGTCCGAATCACCTTGCCATCGTGACGGTGGGCGAGCTGTTCGACGGCACTCGAGGCATTGACGGGCACGACCACAGTTCCCCTGGGATGGTGGGTCAGAATCATCTCAACCACCAGGGCGGTCAAGGTTTCTCCACGGATCGGGCTACCGGCCTCATCGACCAGAATCATTTGTTCCCCATTGGCAGAAACCTGAACCCCAAAGGTCGCCTTCAGGGCTTCCACGACATGTCCTAATTGGTTCAAGAGTCCTTCGCGATCGGCATTGGTCAGGCCAGTTTGGGTCAGGCTGGCATTTAACACAACTGCATCGCAACCAAACTTCGCGAGCAGTTGAGGCAACACAGCCCCCGATACGGCGTAGGCATAGTCAATCACAACCTTAGAGCTGCTGTGCCGAATGGCTTCAATATTCAGGTGCCTTTCAAAACTGGTTCCATAGAGGTCAAGAACCTGGTTGGCATAGGCAACATTGCCAATTTCATGGATCTGGGCACGGCGAAAATCTTCTTTGAAATAGGCTCCTTCAATCTTTTTCTCGCGCGCTTTGGAGATGTTGATCCCTTTATGGTCAAAGAATTCAATCAGAATGTGGTCGGGGCGATCGGGGTGAACGCGGACATGAATTCCCCCCGCGATCGATAGGGTGGGAACAATCAAACGGGCCAGAGGAATAGCCGTAGCTTCCAGGTTCTGGACATTGACGCCGACAGACATCAACCCGGCAATCAGCGATCTCGATACCATGCGGGAAATGCTGCGTTGGTCGCGAGAGACCGCCACATGGCAACCAGACTTGAGCGTGGAACCGTAGGCTGCTCCCAACTTGACCGCAAACTCTGGCGTGATGTCAATATTTGCCAGCCCAGAGACTCCCCGCTGCCCAAATAGGTTGCGTTGTGCGGCATGGCCCCAAATCAGATTCATGTTGAGCGTTGCACCCGGTTCCACCCGCTTACTGGGCCAGATCCGCACGCCAGGACTAACCTGTGCCTCTTCGCCAATCACACAGAGGGGACCCACAACCGCCCCTTCCAGAATATGGGCACGGCGGTCTACTCGTGTGCCTCGTGCAATTACGCAGGCTCTCAAGTGTGCCTCATCTCCAATGATTGCCCCATTCCAGATAATCGGGCGTTTGAGGTCAGCATCGGCCCCAATTGTCACGTTATCGCCAATAATCGTGCCAGCATCAATTTGTACCCGTGAACCAATTCGACAATTGCTGCCAATGATAACAGGAGGCTCAATTTTGGCTGTAGGATCTACATGGGTGTTCTGCCCAATCCAGTAACCGGGAGATCGTTCCCCATAGATGAAATCCAGCTTAACCTTCCGGTAAAGTCCGTCGTATTGAGCATCCCGATAGGCATCCAGGTGTCCCACATCGCACCAATAGCCCTCGGCAATATAGCCGTACATGGGTTCCCCCTTTTCCAGTAACAGGGGAAAGAGATCCTTAGAAAAGTCCGACTCCTGATTCGCAGGCAGATAGTCCAACACTTCTGGCTCCAAAACATAAATGCCCGTGTTGACCGTATCGGAAAAAATTTCACTCGTTGAAGGTTTTTCTAAAAAGCGGCTAATCCGCCCTTTCTCATTTGTAATGACGACTCCAAAATCGATCGGATTTGGCACACGGGTTAGAATCAACGTGGCTTTGGACCGACGCTGTCGGTGAAACTGAATTGCCTCAGTCAGGTCAAAGTCGGTGATGCTGTCTCCACTGATTACCAGAAACGTTCCGTCCAGCAGCTCGGCAATATTCTTAACACAGCCCGCAGTGCCAAGCGGTTGGTCTTCTTCAACGGCATAGGTCATCTGCACGCCAAAATCACTACCATCCTGGAAGTAATCCCGCATCACATCAGGCAGGTAATGCAGGGTGGCAATCACCTCTGTGATATGGTGGCGTCTGAGCAGGTTCAGAATATGCTCGGCGATCGGTCGGTTTAAGACTGGAACCATCGGTTTAGGAAGATCACAGGTGAGCGGTCTGAGCCGTGTCCCCGATCCCCCTGCCATCAGAACTGCCCGCATAAGTCCTCCATCCGGTTTGCCCTCTCAAGTGGATTCCAATCCATCAACGTGATTTTTTCCTACCTATTTAGTCTCCTAAGCTAATGATGATTCAGTTATCGATTCAGAGGGGCGATCGTCCACAAATTTGTTAAGGGCAGTTAGCTCTCTCCTAAAACACCTCAAACAGAATCATGGCAAAGGTTTTATAGCCCATCAGGTACCCTTACTGGTTACCAGTCCGTAATACTTTTTAATGGGAACAGTGCTTTGTTCAAGGATATAAAATTGAAGCCTAAAAACCCGCATTGATTCCTCCCTCCCCCTTCCCCGCCTCTTCCCCTCCCTACAAAAATTGCGATCAAAGTTGCAGGGTAGCCATCACCTGTGAGTAGGATAGAGAGAGTTAGCCGCATGGCTGTTTCTATCGATTGAGGATGAATCAATGGGTACGCTGATTGGCATTGTGCTAGCAGGAATTTATGCTGGTGGAATCTGGAAATTTTGGACTGGCTTTAGACGGACAAATTTTAGTCAAGGGCGCGTTTACCTGGCGTTGTTGTGGCCTGTTCTGGTGTTTAACAAACCCTATCGGCAAAACTTTACCAAGGCGCTGAAGGGTTAAAACCTCCCATCGCCTTTTAGGGTATGGGTAATCGGTATAGGTAACCGTTCAGGATCCCTATCCCTTGCCAATACCTTTACCTGTGACCCATTACCCTCCATCCTAATGTCCAAAAAGAAGGATTCCACTTCTCAGACAGGATTCTCTTCCAGCAGCTACTTCGGTTCTTTGGCGAAACCCCAGGATTGGCAAGAGCAGATTGCTACGGTTGCCAATCGTTTCGATCGAGAATATCGGGGAGAAGCGTTTGACTTGCCTGACGAGGTTAAGGAAATGCCGATCGCTCAGGAACGAGCCGCCGGATTACTCCAGACAAAGTTAGCCTCTCCCTTTTGGCAACTTGCCCAGCCCCAAAAGAACCAGCGCTGTTTAGATATTGGCTGTGGGGTGAGTTTTTTAATTTACCCCTGGCGGGATTGGGGAGCAATTTTTTATGGACAGGAAATTAGCACGGTAGCCCAGAACATTTTGAATGCCCGTGGTCCCCAACTCAACTCAAAGTTGTTTAAGGGAGTGTTTCTGGCTCCAGCACATCAGTTGGACTATGAGCCAGGGCAGTTTGATCTGGCGATCGCGACAGGGGTCAGTTGCTACTACCCGATCGACTATTGGTCAGAAGTGCTTGCCGCCGTTAAAAAAGTGCTGAAACCCGGTGGTTTCTTCGTTTTCGATGTGCTTGATCCGGAGATGCCCCTGGCTGAAAACTGGGCAATTTTAGAAACCTACCTGGGTGCAGAGGTGTTTCTAGAATCGGCGGCAAAGTGGAAAAAGACAATCCAGGCAGCGTCCGGGAGCATTGCAAGAAGCAAATCAGGGGAGTTGTTTCAGCTTTATAAAGTGAAGTTCTAAATAAAGTGAAGTTCTGAGAGATTGGAGATTGGTCGTGCTAATCACCACCCACAATCAGCCCCCCATTCAGATCATCGGGAGATAGACCACCATTGGCTGCGACAATCCCTCTGCGAGAGGAGGGGTTGGCGCATTGGGCATACTTAGCATCGTGCTGGCGGTAATCAGACTATTACCCAAGTTAGGGATGTTCCCTTTTGGTCGGGGTAAGGAGTGTATAGGAGTAGGTGCCATTTATAGCCGTAGCCATATTGGCTAGTACAGGGTGCAGGGGTGGAACCCTTGCACCCCGGTACTTCACCCAGGTGAGAATGCTATGTGGGGCCTTTCAAGACCCGATTCAAATGGCTTGAATCCATTCCTTAACTTTGTAATCTGTCCAGATGCCGTTTTGCCAGTAGGGATCGGATTCAATTAGCTGACGCACGGTAGACTCAGAGTCGGCTTCGTAAATTCCAAAGCATTTTGTCAGGTCTTTTGTAGGCCCAATGGTAATTAAAATTCCATCTTCTTTCTGCTTTGCCAGGCCATCCAAATGAGCCTGACGATAAGGGGAACGCTTTTCTAGAACGTCTTCACAGTAGGTGCCCCACATGATGTATTTCGGCATAGGAGATTTAAATTGGGAATGGGAGAAGGG
>JBAUTA010000770.1:0-4253 GCA_049581985.1 Kovacikia sp. | reverse complement strand
TCCATCCCTCAAACTGTCCCGCTTTAAGCTGCTACCCTCGGGCAGCTCCTATTGCATTTAGTATATGGTGGTGAAACTTTCCTTTATTCACTGCATTTTGCTCCTTTATTAATAATACTCGCGGCTTTTAGTACTCAGACTCATGGTCGCCTATTTGCCGTAGTTTTGGCAGGACTGCTTGTCATTAGTGCTGGAATAAACAATGTCCTATTATTTAATCAAGCTACAGGGTACTTTTTAACTCACGGCACGCCACGTAGCCAAGTTCAATTACCCCAGTTAAGGAGTCACCGTGAGGATGGCGACAAAAAAAGCTACTCACCGTCCACAGTGCTTAGCAGATCATCGACCTGAATGGGATTGTGGCAGGGCTAGAGTTGGGCTGACGGAATTTTCTGGGGTTTGGGCTTACACCCCCTGAATACGCCCCTTCTGAACCAGATTTTAGCCTTCAACGGGAAAACCAGCCGCTTTCCAGGCTGCGTATCCACCTTGGAGTTCAGCTACACTTTGATAGCCAGCTTTCCGAAGTGTATCGGCAGCCATCACGGATTCCTCATCGGTAGAGCCATAGACATAAATATCTCGGACTAACTCAAGGCTTGCACGGGCTTGACCGACAAGATGAACCAAAGGCATTGAAACAGCTCCAGTAATATGGCTGGTATTAAAAGCCTCACGACTCCTAACGTCAAGAATTGTCAGGGCAGGCTCTCCCCAGTCCAGACGCTTTTTTAAATCATAAACGCGAGACTGGGGCTTGAGAGAATCGGGAACGGGAATACCAAGAAAGGAAGCCATAAATTATTTCCAGTGAGTGATTGCTCCTGTAGTGTAACAAAAAACAAAGTTTTGTAAATTCCTGTCATCAAAGATTGACTTTTGACGTTTCTACTGAGGTCAGTTTTTCTTTCTTCTATTTGCAGGGGAGCTGATAGATTAGGGAGGTAGAAGCGAAACCATCACCTAGTGCGATTTCGCAAGCAAAAGTTTTACAGAGTCAAGCTTTCAAGTCCTAATTTTTTCTGAAACCTCTCAACCGAAGTTTATGTTGTGGGGCGATTTCCAACGAAATTACGTTGTTTCAGGCTGCAAAATTACAATCTTGCTCCTAGCGACAGATTCGCTCTACCCCCCAAAAAAGACGTAATAACTCAGGAGATTGGCCAGTTATTTTAATTCGTACATGTGATGGATCTGTTGAAGATATTAAACGCCTTATTCTAAATAAAAATGCTAATGAATATTGTCGCAGCTCTGCTCTCCAGGCGATTTCATATGCAGTCATTGAAGAATTTATTGCCAGAGAAGATGCCATATCTTTTCTAAAAGGTCTATTTACAGGTAAAGAAGCTGAGCAAAGTTCAATTTTTTATGGTCAGCTAGCCTCCTGTGCCCTCGATCTTTATCCCAAAGAACTGCTGGATACTCTCAAAGAAGCTTTTGAAAAAAAATTAATTCCAACTGATTATATTAGTTTTGATAATATTAAGAAGAGTCTACAGAGTGGGAAAGAGGAATGTTTAAATCGACTTCGTAAGGAATTTATTAGAAAATCAATGGATAATATGCATGATAGTATGTCCTGGTGGGCTTGCTTTAGGCAAGAAAGTCAAAAGGGGTCTGCCAAGTATGCTGTCAACAAGTCTTCAAAAAAACAAGGAAATGTCACAAGCAAGTCATCTAAAATGAAAAAGTCATTTTGGGATTTGTAGTAAAATACTAGATAATTTTTAACTTTTATTTCACTTTTTTAAATGTCTTAAATCTATACCAGATCCAAGCGAAAAACCTATAATACTCTAGAAAATAATATAAAAATTATCCTTAGATATTCTTTATTAAGGCTTATATAAAAATGAATTTTATTGGATTGTTGATAACAACGTTGAGAGTAATCCAACTTAAAAATTTATGTCTATAGATATACAAGCCCTGCAAAGAAAAATTCGTACTGAGCTTGAAATCGAAGATTTACTATTGTTCCTTGATCGGGCAGTTGATCTGATACCGCAAGAGCGTTTGTCTGAGTTGGTTAAGAATTTTTTTGACCCTGATTCATTGAGCTTAGTCGAAGGGATTTCGGATCAGGTATTACTGAACGAAGTGCGCATCTTTGTAGAAGAAAGTATGTCTGGTATCTACTACGAAGATTTTCGAGTTAACTCGCGTAATTTTATGGATCTTTCGCGCGGGACTATCAATTTTATTGCCGAATTTCGTCGCCTGATGCAACGTTGTATTGCTGAAAGTGAGGCTGGGGATCAAACTGAAATAAGAGAGGCTTTCGAGATGCTTATAAAGCTTCTTGATGAGATTGATGAATGTCGTGATGACATCATTTTCTTTGCGGATGAAGCAGGTGCTTGGCAGGTAGGGGTTGACTGGGATAAGGTTCTACCGTGCTATTGCAAATCGCTGGCTGCGGTTGCTAAACCAAAAGAGTATGCTCAAAGCATATTTGAACTTGTGAGAAAACATGTCGATTATCACTCCGACAAATATCTTCAACAAGCGCTGAAAATTGCTAATCCTTCACAGAAGAAAGCGCTTAAGGCTCTTATGCAATGACCTCTTTCAACGAAATCTATTCCTTTTCTAGGTCTTCTGAAGTTTTGACTGGGAAATAGGCGATCTCGGCTGCAACGTATTTTGGGCAGAATAAGTATCCTCTTCCTACCCTTAGCCTAGGAGTTTGGGAACAGCAGGGTTTCATAGTCCCGTGCGCCCTGTAAAACATGAATAATCTCGATGACTTCTTCATGGATGCGGTAAAAAATCAAATAATCTTGATACACAGTTCGACGAATGCCGAATTTTTCGTAACGCGGAACGAGTGGATAGCGGCGGGGCATATCCGCCAAAGCGTAGCAGCGATCTAATAATTCTTCAACGAAGGTTACTGCACGTTCAGGATTGTTCGGCTGAATGAAATCTCCAATTGCAATCAGGTCAGCCTTTGCTGCCGTTGTAATCACGACTCTCATGCCAGAGAGTCTTCAGAACCAACAGCGAAGCGCCCACGTAATTCAGCGCGTACATCGTCAATATCCTGCACCCGTCCCGCTTCGGCATCGGCAACACCTTGGGCAATGGCAGTATCTAGCCTTTCAAGACGGCGATCGCGATCCATCATGCCGCGCAAGGCTTCTCGGATGATTTCGCTGTTGGAGCCATATAAACCGGAATTCACCTTCTGACGGATGAAAGAAGCCATTTCGGGAGGCAGCGTAATCGAGAGCTTTTCGGCAGATTGCATGACCTTGATCCTTCGGTACTTGAAGACCGCTAGTAGCCAGTAGTATAAAATACTATTTTATACTACCAATTTCCTGAGATCTGGTCGATCGACTAACCCGCTAACTTCTGCAAAAAATTAGTGCGATCGCATAGGGGATCCTTTTCTTTAAACCTTCAACAAAATGTACTATTTTGTCGAGGGTGTACTAAGAGGGGTGCGGTGGGATAAGGGTTTTAGCCCGATCCAATGGGGCGAACTCTCGACAAAACGATGGGCGATCGCTACGCGTCAAGAGTGCGCAAACATTTAACGGGGCATGAAGTGAATGCGGAAAACCTCGTCAAGAAGACCTACCCAAAGGTAAAAAGGCAAAACGCAACAATTTCGATGCTGACCCTCAAGGTTCTGCGCGTGATTGGGCCGCAGCTCGAAAGAGTCAACCGCCGTTCTCCGTTGTGGGTCTTGACCGTCCCACCATCCACCGCGACTTACCTGCGATCGCCAAGAACTACGCTCATGTAATCATCAATGGGCCGCCACGGGTCACTAACCTGGCTCGAAGTGCGATCGCTGCTGCTGACTTGGTACTCATTCCGGTTCAACCAAGTCCCTACGATGTCTGGGCCGCGCAAGAAGTGATCAACCCGATCCAAGAAGCTTCTGTATTCAAAGAAAATCTTAAATCCGTATTTGTAATTAATCGTAAAATTACAAATACAGCTATTGGTCGGGATGTGGCAGAAGCGCTTTCAGGCTATGGCGTACCTGTGCTGCGATCGCAGATTTGCCAGCGGGTGAGTTTTGCGGAGTCTGCCGCCAGTGGTCAAACCGTGATGGAAATCGATCCGAATGGTCAGGCCGCTCAGGAAATTATTGTCCTTGTGAATGAGTTATTGGAGATTCATTATGGCGAATAAAAAAGTCACGATTGGAGCGAAGCCGTCATCCGTGTCCGATTCCGCTCAGATCGATCGGTGGGTGGCTGAGCGGGGGGAATCGGACGGTACAGAAT
>JBAUTA010000769.1:0-2212 GCA_049581985.1 Kovacikia sp. | reverse complement strand
CAACGGTGTCCCTCTAGCAGATCGCGCTCCTCTTTAAATTCTTCGCAAGAGACACAATACCACCCTTTTTGCTGCCCCAGGTAAATATCCCCCCGCTCCCAGACCCGTTGAAAAAACTGTTTAACGATCGCCTCATGGCGGGGATCAGTGGTCCGAATGAAGCGATCATAATGGATCCCCAACTGCTTCCAGAGTGCCTCAAATCCAGCCACAATTAAATCACAGTGAGCCTGGGGAGAGCGTCCTAAACTTTCAGCCGTGCGCTGGATCTTTTGCCCGTGTTCGTCCGTACCTGTTATTAACAGAACAGACTCCCCCTGCAATCGATGGAACCGAGCCAACACATCTGCTGCGATCGTCGTGTAGGCACTCCCGACATGGGGCAAGTCGTTCACATAATAAAGAGGTGTGGTAATTGCGAACAAAGTAGTGCCTGTTGTATTAGAATCCATAGAAAAAAGCGAAAATTTTTAAAAACCAACCCCAGAACATGGAAAGAAGTAGTGGAAAATGTTTAATCTATAAGTTTACTTAATGAACGAATTAACTATTGCTGATGGATTAAAAACTGGTAATTCAACAAATCTCCTACATCCACAAAACTGCATGAATGAACATTGACCAATGTTAACTGTAAATCACATTTGAATTTCTAATGAAATCGTTAAATTAGCAAATTCCCAGGAAACCAAAAATAAATTCTCTGTAAAGGCTATTCGACAAGCCCCTATCTATTACGACTATTGGTAACCCATCGAAGCACTTTTGGTTAAGGGACTTGCCGGGATCGATCGGGCAATCTTCGCACGCTGGCTAAATTGTCCCAGTCGGTTCTTCTAACTTCATGGGTAAGCCGGAAACTGAACTCTAGCTTACATCAGCGGTATAGTTAAAATCGATAGAAATGCTAATGGAACAGATAGGCGAAACTATTATAAGTCATGTTAACTTATGTTAACATTTGTATTAGGTGCCCATGGGGTATGTAACCAGAAAGGGAGTGCTTTCTCTAAAACTTTCTTAGTCTTAGCAGATCCGGGCTGAGTGCGTTAGATTCCCAGCCACTATGGGTATACAGGGAACGAGGGAGCAAGATGTTTCTCTATATCTAACAAAAAATCTAATAAAAATTGATTTTTTAGTTCTGCAGAAAGCACAGAAAGCTTTTTGGAAGAGCATCTAGCTAATATCTGCTCGTCAAGGATTTTTCTAAACATGCCTGAAATTCACGGTCGTCTCTGTTTTTTGACGCCCCGAAAATTGCAGCCAGATTATCCACTGTTTGTGTTCTTGCCTGGCATGGATGGCACAGGTAAATTGCTCAGAGTCCAGACTGCTGAGTTAGAGTCGGCGTTTGATATCCGTTGTCTGGTGATTCCGGCAGATAATCTGAACAATTGGGAGATTTTGACGGAGCAAGTGGTGGCGTTGGTTAAGGCAGAAGTTGCCGAATCACCCAACCGATCGGTCTATCTCTGTGGTGAATCATTTGGGGGGTGTTTGGCGATCAAGGTGGCCCTCCATTCGCCCCATTTATTTGATCGGATTGTGCTGGTCAATCCTGCTTCCTCGTTTAGTTCTAGACCCTGGATTGCCTGGGGTGCCCAGTTTGGTCGCTGGTTACCAGAGCCTTTCTTTCGGGTGTCTTCAGAGGTATTGATGCCGCTGTTAGGAAATCTAGAGCGCATTGCAGCCGACGATCGTCAGGCATTTTGGGAGGCAGTTCAGTCAGTTCCCCAGAAAACAACACTTTGGCGGATCTCACTCCTAAGCCAGTTTGTTGTGTCTGAAACCCATCTCCGTCAACTAACTCAGCCCGTCCTATTGGTTGCCAGCGCTAGCGATCGTCTGCTGCCCTCCTTAGGAGAAGCACGAAGTTTAGCCCAGAAATTTCCTAATGCTAAGATGACGCTCCTGCCTTACAGTGGGCATGCCTGTCTGCTGGAAGCTGATGTAAATCTCTTTGAGATGATGAAAGATCACAACTTTTTGATTGAACGAGATTTAGCCAATCAATCGGAAAGCTTTACGTCGATAAGGTAGGAAGGGGAGGGTAGACTTCAGGGTGAGCTATCCCTCGTCCCTTCTTCACTTAAAAGCCAGAATAGTAGACCAGAACGAAAGTTTTGGAGGGGAGTAGAGAGGGGGAAACCCCTGGTTGGGGGCAATGCCCCCACTCCCCCTTTAATCCTCTGTCCTAATCAAACTGGCG
>JBAUTA010000768.1:0-4325 GCA_049581985.1 Kovacikia sp. | reverse complement strand
CATCTTGCCCGCGCAGGCTAGAAGCCTTCTCTACAAACGGTAGGCGTATTTCCGCCCATCCCTACTAGTAGACCAAAACGAAAGTTTTGAAAGGGGTGAAGCCCCCAAACCCCCATGTTGCAAAATTTAGGGTTGGCAACACTAGTAGTGATGGGCGAAAATACGCCTACCGTTTGTAGAGAAGGCCTCTAGCCTGCGCGGGCAAGATGCCCGCTCTACGGTAGCTAAACTTGCGCCGCACTCTACTAGTGTTGCCAACCCTAAATTTTGCAACATGGGGGTTTGGGGGCTTCGCCCCCAGAAGGGGTGGAACCCCTTCACCCCTTTCAAATCTTTCGTTTTGGTCTACTAGTAGCCAGCGGCGATCGCTGTCCTGGTTACCAAAAAATTAAGTCCTGGGAGTTATCCCAGGACTCACTTATTTAAATTGCCAACCCATAACATTCGTTAGCAGGTTTTTAATACTTTAAGTATGGGATAGGAGCCAGCGGAAAGATAGGCGTACTCTACCTAATTGACTACCCGTTTATTTGGGTAGTGGCCCTCTGGTTTATCGGGTTTATCAGGTTTATCGGGATAATGTTGTCCCAATCATCTATGGCAGTCCTAAATCAGTTGTGATACCCCATCTAAATAGCGAACAGGGCAGATTGGGGACGGGGTGCAGGGCTGGAACTCCTGGCTGGGGGCGAAGCCCCTATACCCCATCTGCAACCTTCATTTTTTAAGTTGGTATGAGTTTGAGAGGCTTTGTGAGCAAGGATTCCACTGGAATCCTTGCTCACAACCCAAATAGGATCGCTATATGCTGAAACATCAGCATCCCAAAGATGATTTTACTTAGTTGCATTGCTGTTCCCGGTAGAGTAGCTCTGGGTTAGGGTACTCACCAGGCTGTCATCGGTAGCTTGAGCAGCCTGAGTGCGGATTAAGCGCTGGACGCTAATTAGTGCCCGGTTGAGTTCGTGGGGGCGACGTTCTGGGTTATTCAGATACGCCTGCTGTTCGTCTTCAATCATTGCCACATCCTGCTTTACTAAGCCTTCCAGTAGTCCCTTGGCGGAGTTGGTCAGCCAACGCTTGAGAAAGCGGCGAAAGTGAACGGACAACTTGTGTAAGTTGGGAAACGCTTCCAGAGAGGTGAAGTGAATCAGATAGGCGCGGGTGTGGCTAGGGCCGACTGGACAGAACAAACAATAGATTTTGAAGTCTTCACCCAGGCGAGACTTCCAGTGAGGATACAGGTAACTGACATCTAGCGGGTCGGGGTGGAGACGGCGCAACCGGGGAAAGAATAACTGGGAAATAGCCCAGATTTTGTCGATGCGGTAATAGTTTTGGGCCTGATAGTGGGCGTCAACGCGATCGCCCGTCTCTTCTAGATTCTCCAAAACTGCGCCAGTCCACGCCTGCCAATCCTGATGCAAATGCCCATGATACATATCCATCAAGTTTTCAATCAGATAGGAGAAGTGGGCTTTCGCGTCAATCACCGCAATCGACCCAATGTAGTTGAGATGCTCCCATTCGGGCACTCCCATCGGCAAAACTTTTTCAGCCCAGAGGGGATCTCCTGGAAATAACCAGACAAAACCATCCTGTTCTCGCACCGGATAGCGTCGAATTCGACAGGAAGGGAGTTTCTGTTTCTCTTCCAGGTAGGGCACAGCAGCACATTCGCCCTTAGCATTCATGCGCCAACCATGATAGGCACATTCCAACTCGTCGCCAATCACGCTGCCTCGGCTGAGCTTAACAAATCGATGGGGGCAGGAATCTTCCAGGGCGTGAATGTGATGGTTGCTATCACGATAGAGGACGATCGCCTGATTCCACAGCACCACACCCATGGGCTTATCGGTTATGTCATGGCTGCAAGCAACAACATACCAATGATTTGGGTTAATACCCAATTGCCGAATGTTGGTTTGGGCTTGGGTTAGGGGTGTTGTCATACTACCTATTTACGGTAAAACTTGCGGATCAATGCCGGGGTGCCGGGCTTGTGCCATGAGCGCTAAGTGAAGGGTGGAATCCCTGGATGGGGGCTAAGCCCCCATCCCCCATCTGCAATTTTTATTCTTTAAGGGGGTATCAGCTAAGTCAAAAAAGACAACATTCCCTCTGGCCGCACGGTTAATAGGGGCCGACGGTGTAAGCCTTCCTGCTGCAAAATTGCATTACTTGCCAGTAAACCACTGCTGACGGCGCGTTCCATGAGGCCACAGGGGAAGGGCATTTTTACCCAGTCGCCAGCAAATAGTAGGTTGGTAACTGGGGTTTGGGTTTCGGGACGATCTGCGTAACTGCCCGGTGGATAGCCGGAAAAGTTCTTCTGATTAACCAGCTCTCGGTGCAGGATTGTGGCTGGCTTCAACTCAGGAACAATTTCATAAAGCTCCTGCTCAAAGGTCGTTAATAGGGCTTCCTGATTGGGGAATTCCTTTTCCTTGTAGCAGTAGGCATGCAATTCAACTACGCTCCCACCTGTTTTTTCTGCCCAGGCGATATAGTCATCCTGAATTTTGTGATACAGGGTGATGCTGTCTGTAAGGCGATAGCCAGAAAGGGAGGTAAACCAGCTTTGATCCCAGGGAAAGTCGCGATCGAACCAGAAACGGCAGACAGCGAAGGGGTCTGCGATCGCCAGCTGCTCCACCTGGTGTTTTACCTGGGAATGGACGCCACCTGTCATTCCGGTAAACAACCGCTGCATCCCTGGTACATCGGCAGCCAACACATAGTAGTCTGCGGTTAGGGTTTCCGCGAATGAGGTTTGAGCAGATCCGGGTTGAGCAGCGACCAGTTGCAACCGTTTATCCTCCCGTTTGGTCACTTTGAACCGGGGCAAATCCTGTTGCGCGGGTCCCCGGACGACTCGCCCTTGCTGATCAAACACCGCACCGTGACAGGGGCAGTGAAATTCGCCATTCACCTGGGGTTGAACGGTACAGCCCTGATGGGTACAGGAGAGGGAGATTGCCTGGGGTTGCTTGCCATTGACGGCGTATACCTCATCGCCCGCCCCGTAAAAGTGGAGACTCCCCGACGATTCATTTAGAACGGGGTTGGCAGTCACCCAAAAGGGAACTGCGTTCTTTGCGGTGCCTGTTTGATAGGTCAAGGAGGCAATCTGGCCCTGTTCCCAATTGATATTGCTGACAGATGCTTCGGTAATAATTCTGCCGCCGTTGTTGATAATGGAACGGGCGATCGGCTGTACCAGACTGGTGCCCATATCCTGCCGGGTGCCCTCAAACGCCAGACCCTCCGGATTTCCAAAGAAATAGAAGTGGAAGAATTGCATGAGTTCCCCGGCACTCAAAATATCCGGTGCATTCAAACTGGATTTGGCAAAGGGGAGAAAATACAGATCGTATAACCCCCTGGGAAAGTCTTGCTTAACCCATTCGGCAACAGAGAGATGATCTAATCTTTGAAAACTGCTTTGGGGATTAAATCCAGTAATTTCCCGAAATACTTGCCAGTGCCCGTAGTTCGTTAGATTCAGTCCCCAACGTAAACGGTTGGTGGAAGAAACGGCCAGATCCACAATATTCCACGGAAATGAGGAATGGCTGGGGCGAAATACCTCCGGCTGATATTTCCGATCCCGATAAACCACAGAGTAATAGTTGAGCGATCGAAAGTTGGCGGCAATGTCCAGTTCCTTAACCAGACTTTTGAGGTTGTAGTACTGGGGAAAGAATCCGTGAAAGCCATGTTCCATCTGGAAGGGCTGTCCATTAACCTCGATCGGCCAACTGGCGATTTTGCCGCCTAATTGAGCAGCGCGTTCTATTAAGGTAACGTTGATTCCCCGCTGGCTGAGTTCATGGGCACAGGCAAGTCCTGCCAGCCCACCTCCCACAATTACCACCGTTCGGGGCTGGCTGACCCGGTAAGGTAGGCTGATGGAATCCTGCTGAAAAGTACTGGGATGGGGTTTTGAGAAGCGAGAGTAACCAAGCATGCCTCCAACTGATCCAATGCCAAATAGTTTGAGCACATCTCGTCGGGAAAACGAGCGTTGCAGGGAAAAATCGAAAAGCCGAGTCATGAATGGTACCGAGTCCTTAATTCAGGCGAAAATTCAGACAAACGATCATGCAATCGAGGATCCGCTGGATGCTTAAACAGTACGTTAGTTTTTAAGTATTTAAAGCTGAAAATCTTCCGAAATCGGAAGAATTTTGTAATTTTTTCAGAAAAGTCAGCGTTTAGGGGGTGGAGAATCTGAAAAGGTACGATCTGCTGAGAAATAAACAGGTATGGTTAATATAGCTTTAGCCCTATTGCTTAGGACGGGGTGCAGGGGTGGAACC
>JBAUTA010000767.1:0-4618 GCA_049581985.1 Kovacikia sp. | reverse complement strand
TGCGGGCATCGCCACTTCATAGTGAAGTTGGAGGGCGGAGGAAGGGGGGATCGGATCTGAACTTAAAACTTCTTCTGAATTTAAGCGCACCTCTGGCTCCTGGAGATTGCCAGACGGTAATCTTTGTTCTGAGTCCATATCTTCCCGATTCATCCGTGAGTACCTGCCTTGCAGAAAAATAAAAAGCTGATCCACCGTTCACCCGCTCACCATCCTGCCCTTTCTAGCCCTATCCGTACAACAAGAATCAAGTTTTGAAAGGGCAAAAGGGGTGGAACCCCTTCTGGATAGCTTTGTCCCTCAATTCCCAGGGTGCAAAATCTGGTGTTTGTAACCCTACCTCCAAATTTTACTTGCTTCTTAAGAACCGCAGACAATGCTTCTCCCGGTTTAGAATACCTAAGGACTGGTTGGAAAATCATCCCATGATGGTTCGTTGCGCGGATGCTAACACCGCCTACTATTTGGTCTATTCGGTCAAGCAGGGGAGTTTTCATGACGACGGCCCCTCAGTCCACTTCAATGTCTACGCTACAAAGTCTACGGTACAAAGTCTACGGTACAAATTATGGCAGGTCAGCTCCCAATCCCGGTGTTGGTCAATGGTGCAGCGGGTAAGATGGGCCGCGAGGTGATCAAAGCGATCGCCCAGGCAGAGGATGTCACCCTGATGGGAGCGGTAGACCGCAGCCCAGAGTTTCAGGGGCAGGATGCTGGCGAATTGGCTGGCTGCGGGACGCTAGAGATTCCGATTACCAACGAATTGCAGTCCATGCTGGCATTTGTCTCCCAAGAAAAGCAACTCTCTGTCATGGTGGACTTTACCCACCCCGATTCGGTCTATGAGAATATCCGGTCAGCGATCGCCTATGGCGTGCGTCCGGTGATTGGCACCACGGGGTTGAGTCCTGAGCAAATTCAAAACCTGGCAGAGTTTGCCGACAAAGCCAGCACCGGATGTCTGATTATTCCCAACTTTTCGATCGGCATGGTGTTGCTACAGCAGGCAGCAATCCAGGCTTCCCAACACTTCGATCATGTTGAAATTATCGAACTTCACCACAACCAGAAAGCCGACGCTCCTAGCGGAACCGCACTCCAAACGGCCCAGATGCTAGCAGAATTTGGTAAATCCTTTAATCCGCCAACGGTGCAGGAAACTGAAAAGCTGGCCGGAGCCAGGGGCAGTCGCGCCGATGCTAACATTCGCATTCACAGTGTTCGGTTGCCTGGTCTGATTGCCCACCAGGAAGTCATTTTTGGTGCTCCCGGACAAATTTATACCCTGCGCCACGACACCAGCGATCGGGCCTGCTATATGCCGGGGGTTTTACTCGCGATCCGCAAAGTCATCCAGCTTAAGAACCTGGTATACGGGTTGGAAAAAATTCTCTAAGGCCAAATTACAAAAACCAGAATGTTTGAATGCGGGAAACGCATTGAATCAGGAACCTAATTCTCTCGTTAGCTATTCTCTTGTCAGCCTGCCCTTTCCAGCACTACCAATGGTTTTAGAGAAGGAACGAGTAGAATCACGGATAAAAGTTTAATGATCTCCTTTCACCTTTTAGCAAAATTTGAGTACTATGTCGGATGGTTTTGATACGCATCTCGTATCAGAATCATCTTATATATCTGAGGAACGCACTCGGAAGAGCTAGAGAACGATAGGGGGCAACTATGTTCGTATAGCTTTTTCGGTTAGAAAGCGTCCTTACAGGTAGACTGCCTGATCCTGGGGGCTTATTAGGGTCAGGCAATTTTTTTGGTCAGATAGCTGGGTGCCTGGGCATTGATCGCTTATGGTGATGGAAGGTGGGCTAAAGATTTTTTGTAGGATGAGTAGTGTAATGATTGCAGCCGTTGTTTCCCCAGACCCATGCTGATTCCCTTGACCCGCAAAACATTTGAAACGCTCATTCCCAGAGTTGCCACAGGCACCCAGTATGTCTATTGCTGGGGCAAGGTGTCTGACTTTTTGCGGCGGTTGCTGATTTCGATCGTGGGGGTGGCGATCGTTATCTTCGGTATCGGTCTACTAGTGGGACCCGATATCGGCTTTTTTCGATTTTTGTTGGGAATTATCGTTGGGCTTTACTGGCTCTGGGGTCCGGTTCTGTGGGCAAGTCTACGCAACCTGGAGTATCGGAAATTTTCCTATAGCGGTTTTTGGCAGGGCGAAGTTCTGGATGTTTACTTGACAGAAGAGCTCATTGGCAAAGAGGAAACGGTAAATGACCAGGGTGATCTGGTCATCGTCGAAAACCGGGAGCGTTGCTTCAATATTGAGGTAGGGGACGAAACAGGGTTTTCCACCCAGTTACGGGTGCCCCTCGATCGCAGCCATCAGGCTATCAGAGCGGGTGACGCTGCTGAAATGATGGTGCTGTCCAATCGAAAGGACCTCAGCCGAATTAGTAAAACCTCCGATATTTATATTCCTGACAACAATATTTGGGTAAGCGATTATCCTTTGCTGGAGCGGGAAGCCTTTGTGGATGTGAGCCAACGGCTTCATGCCCGTGAAAAACTAGAACGGGAGCGATCGAACCGCAGGCAACGCGACTCATCCCAGACCAAGTCTGACTTGCCCAATAACGCACCAGGAGGTGCCCTGGTCAGGCGTCCCCGTCGTTCCCGCAAAAACCCATCGATGGATTGGTAATTGGAAAGGAAACAAGTTTTGAGGTGAAATCTCTCTTAAACCACCCGATTCTGTTCCCGTCCGTAGGCCTGCCAGGCCAAGTCAACCAGACCGTTGACAATCGCCGCTGCGACGACGGAACTCCCTTTGCGACCCTCAATCCGAATGTGGGGAATCAGGGAGTCTGCCAGGCGATTTTTGGCCGTCTCATCGACAAAACCCGAAGGAGTTGCCACAACCAAGGCAGGCCGAATTGCTTCTGATTCAATTAATTCCACCAGAGAGGTCAGTGCGGTTTGAGCCTGACCAATGACAAAAATCCCCTCCGGGTAACGATGGGCCAGGGTTTCAATGCCCCAGGCGGCCTGGGTTTTTTCCTTTTGGGGGCGGGTGAGGGCGTCCATACTGCAATAGACGGGATTGGCAAACGTATTCTGAATATTAGCGGTAATCCCAACCTGCACCGTTGGTACATCTACCACGATCGTGCTTCTGGCAGCCAGCGCCGCTGCCCCAGACTGAAGCGCCAATTCAGAAAAGCGGATCAAAGTCTTGTACTCAAAATCAGCAGTGGCGTAGATAACCCGACGCACAATCTCATACTCAGCTGGAGAAAAAGTATGATCGCCAATTTCGCGATCGATGATTGCCAAACTCTGAGCATCGGTTACGTGCCACTCCATTGCCACCCCTCGTTAGAGAAACCACTGAAAATAAATCACCGACGACTAAAAGAATAAAGGATGAAGGATAAAGATGAAAGATAAAGTCACTGAACGTCTCAGTTGAACAGTGGAACCCCTGACTGGGGGCGTTGCTCCTCCCCCCCTGCTAATCAATCCTGCCTACAGCAGATCGGATTTATTGGTTTCTCAGTCCTGATTATTTAATTCGCACTCCTGAGCTTCTATATTTCAGACGAAGAAGAACGATTTAATAGGGGAGTCAGGTAGGCAACCAGAGCCCCAATCAGAAAACCTGAAAAGTTGCGAAACAGGGGCAACCAGTCGGTGGTGCGGGAAACAACCGGACCAATGCCAAAGGCAATAAATAGAATTCCCCAAAGAGGTGAGAAGATCAGCACCCACTGCCAGGCAAGAATTTGTCCCTCCTTGCGAGGCTGAGCAGCGAACCCACAGACCAGCCCTCCCACAATGGAGGTAATCAACGTTAGAATCCACTGTTCCCTTGGCAACCCCGGAACCACCTGACAGCCTCCCTTACGCAGGCACGTCTTGATCGATTCCAGAGATTCCAGAATCGATTGGTCTTCCCCATGCTCCCGGACGAAGAACTGGTTTCCAAAACGGGTCTGGAGTTCAATCCAGAAAGTACGTGGCAACAGTGGGTAGAGATCGTCACCCACATTAAAATTAAGTAAGTTACCGCCACGGGGGTCAGCGACTAGAACTACGCTGCGATCATTCAGTCCCCAATATTCTTTTACGGCGGCCCCAGGTGTCCGTTCAAACTGGGTCAGGACTCGCAGTTTCCAACCAGTTTCCTGTTCAAACTGTTCTAAATCCTTGACCAGGGTTTCTTCCTCAACGCTCGTTAACGCTTTTGCCAGATCAATGACCGGAGTTTGAATAGGGGGGAGGAGGTCCGGGTTGTTATAGGCAAGGGCCACAGAGTTTCCAACCATGCCTGGGGGATGGAGCCAAACGACCCAGGCCAGAAGCAAGGCAGCGGCATAGCGCAAATAGACTGGAAGGCTGAATGATTGTCTAACAGGAGTTTTAGGGAAGGACATAGGAAGATCGATTTAACGGGACGGGCAGAAAATAAGGATGCTTAACCTATCTTTACACTTTTTAATCTGGTATCTAATACTAAAAACCTAGACTTGTAACCGTCAATACTTTTGCTGAATGCTTTACCCTCCAATTTACCTAGACTGCCATGCCACGACTCCGGTTGATGAACGGGTTTTGGCGGCAATGCTGCCCTACTTCACCCAACACTTTGGCAATG
>JBAUTA010000766.1:0-2848 GCA_049581985.1 Kovacikia sp. | reverse complement strand
TTCTCTCGAAATAAAGCTTTGAACATAGGCAGGATCAATGGAACCTTCTTTATCAGAGTCGTCAATAAAAATAAATACTTTTGGACTGATGGTTGCGGCAGTGTTGTAGTGAAAAGCTAGAGAGTATAATCCCAGGTAAATGGGATGGGTACGTTTTGGTAGGCCAAACGGTTTAAGAGTATTGGCAGAAGATTTAGGACATTTGCCCGTCAAAGCGGGAATGGGAGCCTCCAGAGGCAGCAAGTCGCATCTGAATTAATAGCTATCTGATGAAGCTGGATCACGCTAAGAATCATATTCATATCACTAAATAGAGCATTTTTTATGAAAATGATGAGACATATCTCAAACTTGAAAAGAGATTCCCAAACGAAATCTAACATTTCTTTAAATTTATCCACAAAACTCATCGATATTGCTCACCTTGATGTAGATGCTGCTTTACATTTACTCAACACCTCTCTAGAGGGTTTAAGCGAATCAGAGGCCCGTAGTTCTTTAGAGAAATATGGACTTAATGAAATTGCTCGTGAAAAGCCGCCCAAGTGGTATATCCAGCTTCTAAAAACATTTCAAAATCCTCTTGCCATTCTATTAATTTGTCTGGCCATCATTTCGCTGGTGACCGGGGATACGAAAGCTGCTGTGGTCATTGTAATCATGGTGATTTTCAGCGTCATTCTACGTTTTTCTCAAGAGTTTCGCTCAAGCCTGGCTGCAGAAAAACTTCGGGAAATGGTGAAGACAACGGCAACGGTCAGCCGAAAAGATGAACCCAAGGACGTTTCATCCAATGTCCTGCAGGAGAAACAGGAAATCCCGATCAAGTTTCTAGTTCCTGGAGATATTATTCACCTCTCTGCGGGAGATATGATCCCCGCCGATGTGCGGCTAATTGCAGCCAGGGACTTGTTTGTCAGTCAAGGGACTCTGACGGGTGAGTCATTGCCTGTCGAAAAACACGCTAACCTACCCGATGACCAAACTCAGAGCAAAAATCCATTGGAGCTGGCAACGCTCTGTTTTCTGGGTACCAACATTGTTAGCGGTACCGGTATCGCCGTGGTAGTAGAAACGGGGAGCAACACCTACTTAGGAACTTTAGCCGAGACCCTCGTTGGTCAAAAAACAATGACCAGTTTTAACAAAGGGGTGAATGACATCAGCTTACTGCTGCTGCGCTTCATGCTGGTGATGGTCCCTATTGTTTTTGTGATCAATGGTTTGCTCAAAGGTAATTGGACTGAGGCATTCTTTTTTGCTCTATCTGTCGCCGTTGGCTTAACACCAGAGATGTTGCCTATGATTGTGACCGCTAATCTGGCGCGAGGGGCAATCGCGATGTCGGAGAAGAAAGTAATTGTCAAAAACATCGACGCCATTCAAAACTTTGGCGCGATGGACATCCTATGTACTGATAAAACGGGTACTCTTACGCAAGACAGAATCATTCTAAAACTACATCTGGATGTGTATGGGGAAGAAAACGATGATGTTCTGGAATATGCCTATCTCAATAGCTACTACCAGACTGGGTTGAAGAATCTCCTGGATGTGGCAGTACTTGAGCACATTGAGCTTCACAAATTTTTGAAAGTTGAGAAAAACTTCCGCAAGATTGATGAGATCCCCTTTGACTTTTTGCGTCGTCGCATGTCCGTGGTAGTAGAAGAAGCGAGAGAGCACCATGAGCTAATTTGTAAAGGTGCGGTGGAAGAAATTCTCCAAGTCAGCACACACATCAAGGCCAATGGCCAAATTCTGCCTCTAAATGAATCTTTTAATGCACAGGCGAAACGATTGCAGGAAGAATTAAACGAAGATGGATTTCGTGTCATTGCTGTTGCCTATAAAGAACTGCCTCCAGACCAACTCAATTACTCAGTGGCAGATGAAAATAGTCTCATCCTGTTAGGCTATGTTGCCTTTCTCGATCCGCCCAAAGATTCAGCAGCTGCAGCGCTATCGACCTTAGACCGTGATGGAGTGCAGGTGAAAATTCTAACGGGTGACAATGAAATTATTTCCCGTAAAATCTGTAAGGATGTTGGCCTATCGGTTAACCACATCCTATTAGGTAGCGAAGTCGAGACGCTATCGGATAATGAACTCGCAGATCTCGCCGAGACAACCACCATTTTTGCCAAACTGTCTCCCGTGCAAAAAGCCAGAATTATCCAGGTCCTCCGTAACAAAGGTCACGTAGTAGGCTTTCTAGGAGATGGGATTAACGATGCAGCCGCTTTACGTGAAGCAGATGTCGGCATCTCTGTCGATACGGCCGTGGACATTGCCAAGGAGTCAGCGGACATCATTTTGTTGGAAAAAAGTCTTTTGGTGTTGAACGCAGGGGTGATTGAAGGACGCAGGACATTCGGTAACATTGTCAAATATATCAAGATGGGTACTAGCTCTAATTTTGGCAATATGTTCAGTGTCTTGGGAGCCAGTGCCTTATTACCTTTCCTGCCAATGCAGCCTTTACAGATTCTAGTGAATAACCTGCTCTATGATTTTTCTCAAACGGGCATTCCTTTTGACCATGTGGATGCAGAATACCTGACAAAGCCACGGAAGTGGCAAGTTGGTGAAATTCAGCGATTTATGCTTTATATTGGCCCGATGAGTTCTATTTTTGATTATACAACCTACGCCCTGATGTGGTATGTGTTTGGTGCCAATATTGTAGAAAAACAAGCACTATTTCAAACAGGTTGGTTTGTGGAAAGCTTACTGACTCAAACGCTAATCGTCCATATTATTCGCACAGCAAAAATACCCTTCATTCAAAGCTGGCCATCCTTACCCATGCTGCTTGTAGCACTGACTATTATGGCCATAGGCATCT
>JBAUTA010000765.1:0-5796 GCA_049581985.1 Kovacikia sp. | reverse complement strand
GGTAAGGTCAATGCAACGAGAATCCAGGGAAAGGAGTCAAGCCCAGTACACCCCAGGGTTAAATCTGGGCTGGAAGCCAGATCCTGATCACGGCCCCAGACTCGAAACGCAAGCCAGGGTTTCGTTTGGAGGGGGTTTGGGGAGTCACCTCATTTCTGCTAAAACTTGCTCAATCATGCGATTTGCCTGGGCTTCGTAGCCACCACCAAACAGATTGAAGTGATTAATCATGTGGTAGAGGTTGTAGAGCGTCTTACGCCGCTTATAGCCTACATCCAGGGGAAAGACCTCGTTATAGCCGCGATAGAACTCCGGGGGAAAGCGACCGAAAAGCTCTGTCATGGCAAGGTCTACTTCGCGATCGCCATAGTAGGTTGCCGGATCAAAAATTACTGGCTGGCCCGATTGGGCGATCGCAGCATTGCCGGACCACAAATCCCCATGCACCAGGGAGGGCTGTGGCGTATAACCCGCGAGTAATCTGGGGATTGCCGCCAATAAATTTCCGTGGTTTGGGAAATGTCCGCCTCGACGTTTAGCTAATTGCAGCTGGTAGTTAATCCGGCACTCTACCCAAAATTCAGTCCAGCTTTGGGTCCAGCGGTTAATTTGGGGCGTTGAGCCGATCGTGTTGTCCCGTTCCCAGCCAAAGCCTTGACCGCTGCTTGCCTGGTGCATTGCCGCAAGCTGTCGCCCCATTTCCTCCCAGGAACGACTGTCTCCCTGCCCCAAGGCAATCCACTCCAGCACCAGGTAGCTATCTGCGTCAGCCGCGCCCCAACAAATAGGCGTTGGCACTCGGATGCTTTGGGTTGCCTGCATTGCTTGCAATCCTGCCGCCTCTGCCTCAAACATGGCAATTTGACCTGCCTGATTGAGCTTGACAAAGTAGGTATGTCTGCCATCAGAAAGGGAGTAGCCACTGTTAATGCAGCCACCTCCTACAGAACGGCGATCGCTAATTTCAAATTGCCGTTCTGTTACCTGGCTAATATGGGCAGCAATGGAATCCCACGGAGGCATAAATTAATCCCGAATCATCCCGAAATCCTGTCTTACCAAAGTCCTTGGACTGAACTTCCAGCCACACAGTTATTGAACAGCACCTTCTCACCGACTTCAACAGAAGCTGCATTTCCCTTGCCAACCAGGGTCACACTGCCATCGCTGTATCTGAAGCCAGATCCGGACTCGATCTGGGGAAGAACCAATACCTTGCTGCCAAACGTTGTTCTGACAGTTTGATTGGATAGGAAAACAGCCTTGAACCCTTTCTCGTTGTCACACTTGTAATGAACGCTATTAGTTGCCCGTGGTGGAGTGGTAGTTGGCTGCGCCGGGGAAGATTGGCCAGGAGCAGACTCGGAAGGCATGGATGGGGATGCCGTAGGTTGGGGAGATGGCTCAGAAACTGGTTGAGATAGCGCTGGCAGCGAAAAGGCAGTCAAACCAGTTGAGGTAGCCACGATGGTAAAAGAGATAACCGATCGATTCATGTCTGGTCTCTCAAAATTTTCAAGATTTTCTGCCAGGTTACCAGTAATTCAAGAGGCTGCGTTATTTTTTTGCGGGGGTGGTGGGGTATCCCATGAATCCAGTTTTCCCAAGCGGCGGGTATACCTTCGGCCAGCGCAAAAAACTTCGTCTCCCTGTTCAGTCCTTACTGAAAATGTCGATGGTGTTTAATCCAAGATTCTGGGTTCAGCTCCCATAAAAAACGATCGCTGGTGTGAGGAGCGATCGTAATTAAGGATGACTCAAACAGTTAAACTGTTATCACCTTAAGTCTTCCCATCATTTCATAGGAACTTTCTCAATTGCTGCAAATCGCCTCAGAGAGGGATCTTTGGCATCAACTAACAAATTCCTTCCCTTGCGATTTTACTTTACCTGAGATCTTGCGCCTGTTGCGATACCCACCGAGAACTCAAGTTCCTGGCTCATAGCCCAAGTCCACTTTGATGGACTCAAATAAACAGGACTCAAATAAGCAGGACTCAAATAAACCGGACTCAAATAAACAGGACTCAAATGAAACGGACTTAAACTCTCTTGCGGTCCTATTTAGAGGACTTTCGCTATTAGCCCGGAATTCATTCCAGGGCGGGGCTCCCTTGTCTTCTGTGCTCATTTCGCTCCTTCTCCCTCCCTGGGTGTCTATCAGGCAAAACCAACTCTACGGGTAGGTTCTAACGTTACGCTGGGAGGAGAGCTTTGAAGTTGCAGGAGAACGCTATGACCGATCGCGTACTGGTTACGGGGGCAACAGGTGGAGTTGGTCAATTGACCGTCGCAAAACTGCTGGAAAAAAGCTTTTCTGTGCGCGTGCTAACCCGCAGTGCGGAGAAAGCAGAGAAAATGTTCGATGGCAAGGTAGAAGTGGCGATCGGAGATGTTCGCGATCGCACCACCCTCCCACCTGCGACCCAAGACATCACCCACATCATCTGTTGCACCGGCACGACGGCCTTTCCATCTACCCGTTGGGAATTAGAGATTGCGCCGGAAACACAGGGTTTTGCGCAATGGTTCGCCTGGGGAAAAGTGTTTCTGGATGCGGAATACTGCCGCACGAAAGCCAGGAATAGTCCTGAAAAAGTTGATGCAGAGGGAGTCAACAATCTGGTTGCGGCTGCCTCCCCAGATCTGAAACGATTTGTGTTTGTGTCTTCCTGTGGCGTCGAGCGGAAAGACCAACCACCCTACAACATCCTCAATTTGTTTGGGGTTCTGGATGCAAAACAAAAAGGGGAAGCTGCGATCGTGGAGTCTGGGTTGCCCTATACCCTGATTCGACCGGGACGACTGATTGACGGTCCTTACACTTCCTACGACCTGAATACGCTGATGAAGGCAAGCACGGGTGGGAAGTCGGGGGTGACGATCGCCCCCGGTGACAGCCTCAATGGTCAGTCCAGTCGAGTAGATGTTGCGGCTGCCTGTGTGGAGTGTTTAAACGATCCGGTCACTGCAGGAAAGGCATTTGGGCTGATTAACCAGGGCACCAGACCTGCAGTGATGGATTGGGCAACCCTGTTTGCTCAGCTCAATTCGCCAGACCCATCTGCCTGAAGGGCTGACTGCAAACTCTCCTCCCATAGATAGGCATTTCCATCCAGGCCGATTGAGGCTGGAAAAAGTTGCAGTATGATAGCCGAGATGGTTTCGGAAAGCAGCTTATGGAAATCGATGTGATCACAACCTTAGGACTGATTGCAGGAGCCTTGACCACGATCGCCTATTTCCCCCAAATGATCAAAACCTGGCGCTCCAAATCCGCTGAAGATTTGTCCTGGACAATGCTAATTACGCTATGCGTAGGAATAATCCTCTGGCTGGTATATGGTTTTATTGTTCAGGATATCCCTCTAATTGCTGCCAATATTGTCACCTTTGCCTTCGCCTCAGTGATTCTGGTGTTGAAAATTCGGTATAAACCGTAGGGGCAAATGTCAGATGTCCGATTATTAGAAAAACTAAAAACTCATCGGTTAGAAAAACTTAAGGCTCCTTCCTCCTCCCCCTTCACTTGCGTCCAAGCGTGCTTAAGGTCAGTACAATAAGCGTGATTACTTAAAGTCAGACTTTGCAGCGATCGCAAAGCGTTTCTCCCAGAGAACAGCCCCTATGGATGCCCCGTTAGACATGACCCTGCAAATGATTTTGACGGTGATTGCAGGGATCAGTGCTCAAGTCCTGGCGGAGTTTCTCAAACTTCCTGGCATTGTTTTTTTGTTGCTATTTGGGATTCTACTGGGACCGAGTGCAACCGGACTATTGCAGCCTGATCGTCTGGGGATTGGGTTGGATGTGATTGTCTCACTGCTGGTTGCAGTGATTCTGTTTGAGGGCGGCTTTAATCTAGAATTGCGAGATCTAGGCAGAGTATCCGGTAGCCTGCGAAATCTGGTCACCTTGGGGACGCTGATTACCCTGCTGGGCGGTGGCATGGCGGCCCACTGGTTGACCGAGTTCCCCTGGGCGATCGCCTTCCTCTATGCCTCTCTGGTAGTCGTCACTGGACCAACGGTGATCAATCCGCTGCTAAAACAGGTCAAGGTCGATCGTCAGGTTTCAGCCCTGTTGGAAGGCGAAGGGGTACTGACTGACCCGGTCGGGGCAATTCTGGCGGTCGTCGTCCTCAATATTTTACTAAGCGGGGATGCTGAACCGATCACCGTGGCCAGCGGTTTGACCATTCGCTTGAGCATTGGTGCTGGCATTGGCGTAGTAGGTGGATTATTACTGGGGTTCATCCTTAAACAAGCCCGGTTTCTCTCTGAGGATCTAAAAGCGCTGGTGGTGTTGGCAGGCTTGTGGGGTTGGTATGGGCTGGCACAAATGATCCAGAGCGAATCCGGGTTGATGGCAACTGTTGCAGCCGGAATTGTTTTACGGGCTTCATCCGTGCCAGAGGAGCGGTTGCTGAGGCGGTTTAAGGGGCAGCTAACGATTCTGGCAGTGTCGGTTTTATTTATTCTGCTGGCGGCTGACCTGTCGATCGCAGGCGTATTTGCCCTGGGGTGGGGTGGGTTGCTAACCGTGTTGACGCTGATGTTTGTAGTGCGCCCCATCAATATCTGGATCTGCACCTGGAATAGCGATCTAAACTGGCGACAGAAAATATTTATGTCCTGGATTTCTCCCAGGGGGATTGTTTCTGCGTCGGTTGCGTCTCTCTTCGCCATCCTATTGACTCAGCGTGGCATTACCGGCGGCGACTCTATCAAAGCGCTAGTGTTTCTCACCATTATCCTGACGGTGGTTTTGCAGTCCCTTACGGCTCAAGCCATGGCGAACTTTCTGCAAGTCACCTCCCAGGAAGCCACAGGTGCGGTCATTGTCGGCTGCAACTCCCTCAGTTTGTTGATTGCCCGTCTGTTTATCGAGCGAGGAGAACCCGTCGCTCTAATTGATACGGCCCCTGAGGCTCGTCAGTTGGCCGAGCAGGAAAATGTGCGGATTTTTATCAATAGTGCGCTGGATACGGAGGTCCTGGAAGAGGCTGGATTGAGCAGAATGGGCACCTTCCTGGCAATGACCAACAATGGCGAGGTGAATCTGGTAGTGGCCCAACAGGCTGCGGAGGAATTTCGCCCTCCCAGGGTTTTGGCAGTGTTTCCCCGTAATCCTCAACTAGACTCAAACAATAGCAAACTTAAGATTCGACAGGCGTTTTTGCCGCAATTGCTGGTGAAGGACTGGAGCCAGTACATTGCCAATGGATCCGTAAAATTAGGCGAAACTATTCTGCGGGAAGAAGAACTGGAAGGTCAGCAAGCGCACCTGAAGAGTTTGATTGAGGATGCTACGTTAGCTATTTTATTGATTGAGCGGGACGGGTCTTTGCAGGTTGTTGCGTCAGATGAACCCTGGCAAGTCGGAGATCGCCTCGTCTACCTGATGCACGACCCGACCCCCAAACTGCTGAAGCTCCTGTCTGGCTCCAGTCAAACCAGCCTGAAGCCGGAAAAATTGCCTGAAGTAGAGAAGATCCCGGTTCCCCAAGTGATTCCAGAGATGGCAGCAGAAAAGGTTGTGGGAGAAAGATAAATTGCTGTTTCCACGCTTACACGCTGGAGGGGGTCGGGTCGGCTGCTGTCCGCTTTCCTCTCTGGGGCAGGCCCCCCTCTGCACGGGATCCCGGCTTGCGTTTGGAGGCTGGGATCAGGATCTGGCTTTTTTAAAGTGCAAACCCAACCGATGGAAATATGGGGACAGAGGCTTTCACCATGGGTGCTGAGTCGAATAGTAGAATCCCTATCCTTTAGATTGGCATAACTTTTATTGCTAAAT
>JBAUTA010000764.1:0-1990 GCA_049581985.1 Kovacikia sp. | reverse complement strand
ATACAGGGTTGCTATGGTTGGCTTTTTAGGATTGGCTTTTAATTAGAAGATATTGCTAAATTCTTTACCGCTATCGTTCCTACAGGTTTGTCTTTATTTGAACTTTCATTCGTGCCACAAATGCCATAAATTAGATTGGCTAAGTGTTAGACGGGCAAGACAATAAGTTGGCAAGAAATACGGTTGACAAGAAACACGCCTGGCAAGAAATATAGTTGGCAAGAGGTTTCTATCGGTCTATCAATTTTCAATCTATCAATGTTCAATTTATTGGCAAGGAATTTGGTGATTTTTTCCAAGGATCAAGCACTCTTGAAAGTTTTTGGTAGCCCTTTATCCCACTTTTTCTCAGAGGGTGTTTGAAAAGGCATAGGCTGTGATGGTAGACACTTCAAGATCCCCCCTAGCCCCCTTGAAAAGGGGGAGACAGGCTTGAAAGTCCCCCTTTTCAAGGGGGCTAGGGGGATCTGGGTAGTTTTGATACGCCATAAAGGACCTTTAAAACATCCTCTCACCCGTTTGAGGCTTGCTAACCCTTTCTAACTACGATTTAATGCTTTTGCAGTTAACAAAGTCAGTTTTAGAAACGTTAGAAAGTCTATTTGAGGCGTTTTATAGGGCTTCTAAGGGCTTAATTCTAAGGGCTTAAGATGGGTACCTATAGCGATCCTATTTGGATTGTGGGAAAGGATTCCACTGGAACCCTTTCCCACAAAGCCTCTCAAACTCACAACTGATCCAGGACTGCTATATGCCAGCATTGGAAATTCAATTGCCCATTCACGAAACCTTTCAGTCTACTGTTCAAGGAGAAGGATATTGGTCTGGAAATCTAGTTGATTTTATTCGCCTGTCCGGTTGTCCCGTTCAATGTCCCTGGTGTGATACGGGTTACAGTGATGGCGGCAAAAACGCACCCAGGGAATTGCGATCGCTCACTTCCCTGATTCAAGAACTGAAATCGCCCAGGGTTGTCATCAGTGGCGGCGAGCCATTCATTCATAAACAGTTGCTAATCCTGGTGCAGGCACTTTTAGAGGCAGGCAAGCAGGTCAATATCGAAACATCCGGTGCATTCTGGCAAGATCTTCCGGCTGAAGTCTGGATTACGCTTTCGCCTAAGCACCACGTTAGCCCTCACTATCCAGTCCAGGAAGCATTCTGGTCGAGGGCAAATGAAATCAAGTTGGTAATTAGTACCGGGCACGAACTGGATTTTTACACCCCTTGTCTGGCGTTGAATTCCCACTGCCCTATCTATTTGCAGCCGGAGTGGAGCGATCGCGATCGGGCAATTCCCACAATTCTGAATTTGCTCCAGCAGCATCCAACTTACAAACTATCTCTGCAAACTCACAAATTTATCGGTGTTTTATGAACGATCAATGGGTTCTGGGCAAAGAATTCCGGTTTGAGGCAGCCCACCAATTGCCCCACCACGATGGCAAATGTGCCCGCTTACACGGACATAGCTGGGTTGGCATTGTTTATATCAGCGGCAGAGCCTTGCATACCTGCGGTCCTAAGGCAGGCATGGTCATGGATTATGCCGACCTGAAAGCCTATCTTGTTCCCCTGGTAGACAATTATTTGGACCACCATTTTCTCAACCAAACCACTGGTTTGGAGAACCCAACCAGCGAAGAACTCGCGAAATGGATTTTTGAAAAATTGGAACAGCTTGGATTACCCGGGCTGCTTGGCGTCAAGATCCATGAAACCTGCACTTCAACTTGCCTCTATAGCCAGTCCGTCACAACCAACCTGCAGCTCATTGAGGCAGATTACAACCAGGATGAACCTGAACAACGCCCAAGTCCTGCGGTTGCAGCGAGTTTTAAATTGGTTGAGACAGGGAATGCGGTTGTTGTGGGATGACGGTATCTGTTCCTTGATTAGCAAATCCTTTAATTCGCAAACTTAGGAGTTATTCTATGCCGACTCAGGCGTTATGTGTCCTTAGCGGTGGACAGGATTCCACCACCTGTGC
>JBAUTA010000763.1:0-2947 GCA_049581985.1 Kovacikia sp. | reverse complement strand
CGGCAGTCAAGCGGAGCCAGGCCGAGTTAAATCAAGCCGTGGTGCGAGCGTCCGTGGCTGGTCGAATTTTAGAGATCTACGCCAAACCGGGAGAAATGGTGGGCGATCGCGGCATTGCTGACCTGGGGCAAACCGACCAGATGCAGGTGGTTGCCGAAGTGTATCAAAGTGACATTGGCAAAATTCGCGTTGGGCAAAACGCCACTATCACGGGTGAATCGTTTAATGGCGAATTGCGTGGCACCGTCCGGGAAATTGGGTTGCAGGTGAGCCAACAGGAAGTCTTTAGTCGCCAACCCGGAGAAAACCTGGATCAACGCATCGTCAAAGTCAGGATTCGGTTGAGTCCTGCGGACAGTCAGACAGTGGCGGGGTTGACGAATCTGCAAGTACAGGTCGCCATTCAACCCTAATACTTTTGCTAAGAACTTGTTTCGTGTTGTCAATGCCCTCACCCTAAATCCCTCTCCCAAAGAGGGAGAGGGACTTGCAGAGACTCTTGCTCCCCTTCGCCCTACTTGGGAGAAGGGGTGGGGATGAGGGCTAGATGAAACTTTAAACAGAGGTTCTCTAGGCACTAGTGACGCATTAAATCAAGTGAAACATTAAATTACTGGAGGTTCGCGCCATGGGTTCCGTCCATCTTTATGTGTTCTGGAAATATCTCAATCAGCCTCTCTTTTATCCAGAACGTCCCGCCTTGCTTAACTTGAGCCAGTTCTGGCAGCGGCAGCAAATTGCGCTGTTAAACCAGTGCGGGCATTTAGAAACCGCCGAGGACAATCTCCTGTTTGAACACCATCCCAATCTCTCGCTGCTCAACCAAATTATTCGCCTGGAACGCTGCTGGAGCTGGTCCAGACGGTCTCATCACTCTTCCATCTGCGAGGACTAACCCATGCTTCGTAATCTGTTGCGCAAAATCCCTCTGGCATGGTTACAAATCAAACGCGAGAAAATGCGTCTGGCGGTGGCGATCGCGGGCATTGCCTTTGCTGACGTGTTGATGTTTGTCCAAATGGGACTCAAGGATGCCCTCTATAACTCTGCTGCCAGCCCCTATGTGCCTCTGCAAGCCGACCTCTTTCTGGTCAATCCCCTGTTTCAAAGTTTGATCCTTAACCGCAGTTTTGACCGTAAATATCTGCTTCAGGCCGCAGGCGTGGATGGAGTGGCATCGATTAATTCCCTCTACATTGAGTCGGGTAAATGGCGGAACCCAGACACTCATATCAACTACAACATTTTGACGTTTGGCATCAATCCCACCCAGCCTGCCTTTAAGCTGCCTGGTGTGATGGAGCAAAGTCATCAGCTCAAACAATTGAATCGTGTGATTTACGATCGCGCCGGACGTGACGTGTTTGGCAACATTCCCGCCCTGTTAGAACAGTCCAACTCAGTCCCGATTCAGGTAAACCAGCGTCAAGTGCAAGTGGTGGGGCTATTCACCTTAGGGGCATCCTTTGCTGCCGATAGCAATTTGATTACGAGTGATTCGACCTTCCTGCGGCTGTTTCCTGAGCGCCCCAGTCACCAAATTGATGTTGGCTTAATCACGCTCCAACCCGGTGTCAATCTGCAACAGATGCAGGCAATCTTAAAGGCCCATTTGCCCAAGAAGGTATCGGTTCTGACGCGGGAAGAATTCATTAATTTAGAGAAAAATTACTGGGCAACCACCAGCCCGATCGGCTTTATCTTCGGGTTTGGTACCGTGATCGGTTTCATTGTGGGCATTGTGATTGTGTACCAGATTCTCTACTCGGATGTGTCTGATCACCTGCCAGAGTACGCCACCCTCAAGGCCATGGGCTATACCAATCGGTTTTTGATTGGCGTGCTCATGCAAGAATCCCTGCTGCTGGCAATGTTGGGATTTGCACCGGGACTGCTGTTGTCCATGGGGCTGTATGCGCTGACCCAGGCGGCCACCCTGTTGCCGATTGGTATGACCTTAGAGCGGGCTGTCACCGTTTTGGTATTGACGATCGTCATGTGTATGGGTTCCGGTGGCGTTGCCATGCGCAAACTGCAAGCGGCTGACCCGGCGGATATTTTCTAGGAAGGGTGAACCATGAGTGCAGATGCTGTTGCACAAACGATTCAAGCCGTCATTGCTCCCACCGTTTTAATTTCGGGCTGTACCCTGATCCAAAATGCCATCCTGATTCGCTATTCCGGCATTGGCGATCGCCTGCGAGCCCTCGTCAGAGAACGGATCGATTTACTCGAAAAATACGACATCTCAGAAGCCGTTTATGCTGATGCACTCTATGTAATTGATCAGCAATTGCTCGTACTCTCGCGACGACATCTGCTGATGCAAAATACGGCGCTCATTCTGTATAGCGCGATCGTTTGTTTTCTGCTTTCCATGTTTGCGATCGCCCTTGCCAAAGCCTTCTATCCAACCGTCTTCTCCCACGCTGCGATCGTCCTGTTTCTAATGGGCACAGCCACTCTGTTCATGGGTGTCATGGTTGCCGCCGCCGAAATTCGCATTTCCCATAAAGCCGTTCGGGCTGAAATCCGCTGGGCGATGTCATTGACCCATCCCACAGAGATGGATGAAGGATTGGGCAGACAGCCCTCTAGCAATTGGTCGGGGAAACCCATGGGATCCCCCCAGCCCCCCTTAAGCCCTCCTTAAAAAGAGGGAACCGTCTGAAAGTCCCTTTTTAAGGGGGATTGAGGGGGATCTCTGAGAAGTTTCTCGGTAAACCAGAAAATCATTCGTCATTTTCCTTACTCTCCATATCCTCCTCAGGAGCTAAAGCCATGCAACTCATTCCCACCGCGATCGCGCCCACTCCAGTCGCGAAAACTCAACCTGTGATTTCTGCCCGCAACCTCAACCACTACTTTGGCGAAGGAGACCTGCGAAAACAGGCATTGTTCAACATCAATCTGGACATTCATGCGGGTGAAATCATTATCATGACCG
>JBAUTA010000762.1:0-2840 GCA_049581985.1 Kovacikia sp. | reverse complement strand
CCTGTAGTCGGGGTAACTCTATACATCATTGGTATCTCCCATGCAGAAGCTCTCTGCGGCCAGGAAGATGTTTTTGGCAAAATGTGTGAAGAAGCCTGTGTTACTTCAACCGATCGCCCTTACCGTCGAGAAGGCGTCCTGCTTCGGGTGGTTCCTTTAACCTTGAACACACCTCTGGTAATCTCCAGTGCCGTCTTCCTCGAACAATTGCACCTTCGTTCTCGGGTGGCTTCTGCCTATTTTCAGGATGAGTCTACAGGGGTAGCCCATCTGATTTCTAAAAATGGTCTAGCGTCATTCTCCTGGTGCAGTGGTGCGTCTCCAAATGCGGGTAGTTTTGTTCCTCTGGCAGTGATAGCCCGCAGCGGCGACACTACCCTTTTCCTGGATGCGTGGATCGCTCGTCGGGAACGCATGGATGCCACTGCCAAACGCTACTGGCAGTGGCGGATGCGCATGCGTCCCTGGGATGTATTTATTGCCCAAATCCTCCAGTTTCAATGTCAACTGCGAGATATCTGGACATCTGAAACCATCAACGACCCAGACGATCCCTGTACTCCGTTGAAAAAGCTGGTGGTGGAAGCCGCCGATGCCATGGCTCAATTGGAGAAATATTACCAAGCCGCTAGCGATCAACTGGTTAAGCGATTCAGTGCGGCTCCATTAAGTAGTGCAGAAACTACTGCTGCCCTTTCTACAGAAACCGCCTCAATCTTAGCCGCCTCCACCTTTGGAGGTGCAAATACTCAGATCAAGGCACTTTTCCAAAAATTTGAAAAAGCCAAAGAGACCATCACCTTATTCCCTGTCAATCGAGTGCTGATTAGCCGGGGCATTATCGAGTTACCCAGTGCTGGTTATTTACCAGTGGTACCTGGCTCTAACCTCACGGTCAATCAACAAATCCAGAACATGCTGGGGGAAGGAGTCGATCTACGTTTCTGTGTGGTGCGACCCGACTACGTTGCCCATGCCCTCGAAGAAGCTCAGCACATGGAGCGGATCTCTCTGCTGAAAGGACTGGATAATCCGGACAATAAAGAAGCAGTAGACATCTTGGTGCCAAATGGGGAGATTCTGACCCAACCCAGCCGCACCGGCAAAGGTTGGAAGGTGACTTTAAAAGCCCAGTCAACCCCTGCCAAGGCAGGAGACCTGAAGGTAAAGGCCGATACTGCAAGGCCAATTCCGATACCACAAGTTAGGATAGCAACCCGAGCAGAGTATGTTGGCGGCAGAGATTTTGAGGTAATTGCTCCACCCGGAAATGCGGTCGGAAGGGAACCGCAACAGTCGGTGGTTGAGGGGGCTGCCGGTAGCTATGTAAGCCCAGCAGGAGAAGCGGAATTTTTCTTTGCCGGTCTGGCTGAGCTGAATAACCAGGGCGATTTTGTTCGTAAAGTCTTGGGTTCGGTAGATAGAGAATCAAAGCTTTCTCTCGCCAGTATGACCAAACGCTATCTGGCGGTGACGCGACAGAGAGATCGTCAAACTACCACTACTCCCCCAACAACAACACCTGTCAGTGCTCCGGTGGCAAAGCCCGTGGTTAAAGGGGCTGAAATCGCTATGCGCTATCAGATGCTACGGGCAGCAGCGGTAAATTACCAGCAAAAACGGCTTGCCAGTGTGCAACCCATTGAGCAATTCGGTGGCCTTACTGCTGAACTGATAACGGATGACGGGGTAACGCATGTGGCGGTTTGGATAGGGGCACGAAGCGCTAAAAATCCATTTGCTGTGCCAGAACAAACTAGTATTGATTGCTCTTTAGATCTGACCTTGCTAATACCACGACCCAGAAACAGTACTTTTTTGGATCTGGCGCTCAATGGTCGGCTCAAGATAAACCGACGCATTTCTGACTCTTCAAGCCGTATCGATACTGTTGAAGCCAGTTTTACAGGCAATGCCCTATTACGCATAGAAGAGGGACAAAGTCCTGATAATGAACTTGTCCAATTGCAATCCATTCCTGTTCGACTAACCAGCAGACGCTCTCTTGGCGATGGAAGTATCGAGGTTCAGGTTAATTTGAGTAACGTGGTACTTAAGCTCCTTGATGGACTTGTAGGCATTCAAGTGTCTACTCGATGGCGAAATCAGCCTGAACAAGCAGCGATATATGTCGGATTTCAGGCAGGAGGAACGAGCTTACAAGAAACGGGTTTTCTTGCTCAGCTTAAGCGTGATGATGAAGTGCTAACCGTGGGCAATCCTGTGCGGAATGTTTCTGAAACAGCGATCGCAGTCCTCGCAACCCGTGAAGGCAGCCCCAACTTTGCCGCCGATGCCGCTGATGATTTGTTTGGCAAACCACCCACGGAAGACGAAAATCTAGTAGTGTTAGCCCGCGAAGAATGGGTGCTATTCCATCGTCGTCGCAATAAGCAATGCGGCATCGCTACTCCTGAACCTGTGGTTGCGACACGACGTTATCAAATTTACCACGTACAGCCTGATGATCCAGAGCGATTAGCTATGGCCCGTCGAGCAGTGCAGGCAGCAGACACAGCGCTAATTTATAAAGCAGGGTTCTCCCCCATTGCCACTGTTGAGTTTGAAGGCGGTCGCTCATCTATTGCAACCCCAAAAGCCGATTTGCTGGCTGACTGGCAAGCCGCTCAGCCAGGGAAAAGCTTTGACTTTGGAGCTATTGGTTCTCAGGGAGCCGCTCAGTCCGATGGAGACACGTTAGCCAGATCTCGCCTATTAAATTTAGAGATGACCCTGATGCCAGGTAGTGCAGGAAACATGGTCGAGAATATTGTTTTACCAAAACTTCCCGACCTGGGTTTGGCCGGATTTGACGGGGCAATTTTCCTGATTACTAAGAC
>JBAUTA010000761.1:0-1511 GCA_049581985.1 Kovacikia sp. | reverse complement strand
CAAGATGAGAGGGTGAGGCGGGACTTTTTTTGTTCAATGGTTCCGCTAATTTTTGGGATCAGCTCTTTTTTGGATGAACAAGTGGTTAGGGCTTATCAATTAGCAGGGTTACTCGGTTAGAGCACCTATAGATTAGAAATAATAAATGAGCCCTAACAGGGGCTTAGCCTATACGCTGATTGGCATAGATCCTTTCTTGGTCTATCGCCGCTATAAACCACAGGTGAGCATTAACGAACCCTGGACGACGCGCTGCGCTTGCCTCGCCTTCCGTCGCAGGCTGTTTATCGAATACCGGAATCTACTGCTTAATCAGTCTTCAGAAACCCAGACTAAGCGAGAACGGCTAGCGGTTCCTTGTTGAACTGAGGCTGAACTGCAAGGTTGGCAGCGATTTCTTCAATTGCGTTCCAATGGTATTCACACTCCAATTTCAGGGGCTTGCTAGAATGAGCGCATCCATATCTAGCTGAAGTTTTGACGCGGTGAGTCAAATAAGTCATGACCATAAATGTGAACCTTAGCCCAGAAGCAGAAGCAAAGCTCCTTGAAGAAGCAACCAGACAAGGCAAAGACATTTCAATTGTTGCGGCTGAGTTGCTAGTTAGGGTCTTAGAGTGGGAAACACAAGATTCAGAAGAGGCAATCTCAGGAATCCGAAGTGGGTTAGATGATTTTGAGGCAGGGCGATTTCGTTCCTTGGAAGAGTTTGCAGACGAACAACGGGCCAAATACGACTTGCCAACCACCTTATGAGCTATCGGGTTGAGATTTCAAGCGTAGCGGAGGTAGAAGCAGATAGTGCGTTTTTATCGATATCCCAAGTTCTATCCTTTGAAAAGGCGAGACACTGGTATGAGGGCCTTTTGAGCGCAATCGAATCTCTATCAGAAATGCCAAGACGTTGCCCATTGGCGCGTGAAAATGACTACTTTACAAAGGAAATTAGGCAACTTCTCTATGGTCAGGGGCGTAGCTCCTATCGAATTCTTTTCACGATTGTCGAAGATGGTAATGTGTCCACAGTGCGCATCCTCCATATTCGTCATTCAGCACAACGAACGATCGGTGAAGATAAGGAGGAACCAGAGGCAACCTGAGCCTATTTTGATATTAAGCCCTTCGGTCGTGAGGTTAAAATTAACCGATGAACGATGAACGTCTCTATAGAGCCATAGGCTGGGTCAGCGGTATCTTCGAGCAAACCCCTGACGGGTTCATGTTGAATATTGATGGACAGCTCTTCCCGGCCAAAATCAAATCCCAGTTCTGGAAGTTTCATCGTCCTGGTGAAACCCAATGTTTTTCCGTGCATCCCAGTGAGGAAAAAGGAAAGCTGACCTTCGCCATTGCGCGGGAGGTAGAGGTAAAAGAGCGAAAAGCCGAATTTGTCCTGAACGGATGCTGGGAAACCTTTAAAGGAAAACCCTTCCTGAAGATTTATCGTAATCGAATAGTAGACCCCAAAGACCGACATCTTTTTAGTTATCTGTATGTGGATTGGGAAAATG
>JBAUTA010000760.1:0-2362 GCA_049581985.1 Kovacikia sp. | reverse complement strand
CGCACCCACAAGGGGATGCGGTTTCCCGGAGTTCCTTATGAACAAACTAGAAGGAAAAGTCGCACTGGTCACAGGTGGCACCAGCGGTATTGGTCTTGCCACTGCCAAGCAATTCGTGGCTGAAGGTGCCGATGTCTTCATCACAGGCCGTCGTCAGCCTGAGCTTGATGCCGCGGTGAAAGCGATCGGTAAAAACGTCACAGGTGTGCAAAGTGATGCCTCCAAACTGGCAGACCTCGATCGTCTGTTCGCCACCATTAAGCAAGAAAAAGGTCACTTAGATATACTCTTCGCCAATGCGGGCGGTGGAGAAATCGCCCCGCTTGGAGCCATTACCGAAGCACACTTTGATAAAGCGTTTAATACGAATGTCAAAGGGGTACTGTTCACTGTACAAAAGGCACTGCCGCTATTGCCGGACGGTGCTTCCATTATCCTGAATGCCTCGATCGTTTCCATTAAAGGCACTCCAGCGTTCAGCGTTTATAGTGCGACCAAAGCCGCTGTGCGATCGTTTGCCCGAAATTGGATTCTTGACCTCAAAGAACGCAAAATCCGAGTGAATGCCATTAGCCCAGGCGTAGTGCCGACGCCTGGTTATGATCATTTGGGACTGAGTGACGAGCAATTAAAGGAATTTGTGGACAGCCAAGCCGTTACCATTCCACTAGGACGAGTTGGTACGCCCGATGAGATCGCCAAAGCTGTGGTTTTTCTGGCTTCAGACGACAGCAGCTTTGTGAACGGCATCGAACTGTTTGTCGATGGTGGTATGGCTCAGATTTAAAGTTCAAACTGGAGTTGACGATGAAACTTGTTTCTGTCAATGTTGGATTGCCTCGCGAAGTGAATTGGAAAGGGAAAACGGTTACGACTGGAATTTTCAAAGAGCCAGTTAACGCAAGAGTGATGGTGCGATCGCTCAATTTAGATGGCGATGGACAAGCTGATCTCACCGTTCATGGTGGTTTAGAGAAAGCTGTTTATGTCTATCCCTTTGAGTATTACGACTACTGGCGCAGTGAATTGCCCGACACAGAGTTGACAATGGGTAACTTTGGTGAAAACTTCACCGTTACAGGATTGAAAGAAGAGGAACTGAATATTGGCGATCGCTTCCAAATCGGCAGTGTGCAATTGATGGTGACCCAACCGCGAATGCCCTGCTACAAACTGGGAATACGGTTTGGGCGACCAGATATGGTGAAACGCTTTCTTGCCACCCGTCGCACCGGCTTTTACTTCTCTGTTTTGCAAGAGGGTGAAGTCGGAATTGGAGACACTCTAGAACTAGTGAGTCGGGATGAGAATAATATCACGGTTACTGACATCACTCAGCTTTATACCCGTGAGCAAACCAATCCAGAGTTACTTCATCGGGCTGCTCAACTCGAAGCCTTACCTGATAGTTGGCGGGACTACTTTCAGGAGCAGATCCGTCGTCAGGACGTGAGCTAGGTGAGACGAGTTTGAATTTCAGGGTCATTCAACATCAACAACGAACAAAATTATGACTACCTATCGCACCGTTTCGATCGATGGTTTAGACATCTTCTATCGTGAAGCAGGTTCTCGTGATCATCCAACCCTTTTGTTATTACATGGCTTCCCAACGTCGTCTCATATGTTCCGCAACTTGATACCTGCCCTTGCGGATAAATTCCATCTCGTTGCGCCTGATTATCCAGGTTTCGGCCAGAGAGGGCATTTTGCTTTAGAAGAAGAGGGGGATGCGATCGCCGATCATATCCGACAGTTTATGACCACTCGCATTGCAGAACCCATGAAGGTGTAAAAGTAATCAGGCGAACTCTAGCTGAGTCCATCAATTACAGGGATTAGAAGATGGAGCGATTATCAAAGATGCAGGCGCTAATTGTCGATGATTTTCAAACTGCAACATTTCGCGCAGCCGAAATTCCACGACCAGAACCCACTGCCAACCAGGTTCTCGTGCGAATCAAGGCGAGTGGTGTTAACCCGCTCGACAGCAAAATTCGCACAGGTAAAGCGCCCCATGCTAAACATGCTCTGCCTGCTGTACTGGGAACTGATCTAGCTGGGATCATTGAAGCAGTTGGACAGAATGTGACCACGTTCAAAGTCGGTGATGAGGTTTATGGGCTGACGGGTGGAGTGGGTGGACTTCAAGGTTCACTGGCTGAATTTGCTGCCGTTGATCCTGATCTGTTGGCAAAAAAGCCGACTCACTTCAGTATGCGTGAAGCTGCTGCCGTACCCCTGGTATTTTTGACTGCCTGGGAAGGGTTGGTCGATCGGGCTAATGTGCGCGATGGTCAGAAGGTTCTTGTACTCGGTGGCTCTGGCGGTGTCGGGCATGTCGCTGTGCAAATTGCTAAAG
>JBAUTA010000759.1:0-3304 GCA_049581985.1 Kovacikia sp. | reverse complement strand
CTATAGCCCTAAATCAGTTGTGAGGTCGAGTGAGGGTGCTTCGCGCCCCACTGTACCTCCCATTTCTGTACTTCACCCAAGTGCAAACCGCTATATAGCCCTTTTCAAGGGTGTGAGGTCGAGTGAGGGTGCTTCGCGCCCCACTGTACCTCCCATTTCTCTACTTCACCCAAGTGCAAACCGCTATATAAGGGAGAAGGTATGGAGAATCCCAGGGGGACGACTCTGCTCAACCCATATTTAATCGAGTCCTGGACGGAGTTGAAGCACGATCGCATTTGTCGTCATAACCATTGTCGAATTAATAGTCTTCAGCACTAATTAATCGTACGCATTTATATCTGTCTTAAGGGCAAGGTTCCGATTCCATCACCAACGTAAGCTTGCTTTAGAAAAGGAACATTCAGCCTGCTTTTAGATCGTGGATTAAATAGCTTGAACAATTGCTCTACCGTAGAAACCTGACAATGCCAAGTCCCTGCACAAGTTTGCATGGTGGGATTAAGTTCTCGTTCCTGAGCTGCAAACTTACAAGTTTCTAACCGTACGATCCCCTAACTGTAAAAGGAGAATAAAACCAATGTTTTTCCATAAGAAAGAAACAATTCAGCCAGTCAAGGTTGATGAAGCCCATCCTCAATTTGCCCAACTATTGTTGGAACAATTTGGTGGTGCGACAGGCGAATTAACGGCTGCCTTGCAATACTGGACGCAATCTTTTCACTGCGAGAATCCTGGCATTCGGGATATGCTTCAAGATATTGCGCTTGAAGAATTTAGCCACCTGGAGATGGTGGGTAAACTAATTGAATCCCATACCAAAAATGTTGATCAGACAGATGCTTACAAAAGCACGCTATTTGCTGTGCGAGGCATGGGACCCCATCTGCTAGATAGCCAGGGATCTGCCTGGACCTCCGCTTATGTGAATGAGGGCGGCGATGTTGTGCGCGATCTGCGGGCTAATATTGCTGCCGAAGCGGGTGCGCGGCAGACTTACGAAGCGCTAATTAAGCTGGCACCCGATCAGGGAACGAAGCAGGCATTGATTCACTTACTGACCAGGGAGGTGTCGCATACCGAAATGTTCATGCAAGCTCTGGATTCTTTGGGTAAGTTGACCGATCCATTTTTTGGCAATATTCAGCCTGACAGCACGGTCAATATCTACTACAACCTGTCACAGAATGGCCAGGATGAGCGCGGGCCCTGGAATTCAGAGCCAAACTTCAAATATATAGCTGATCCGCTCAGTTCCCATTCGAAATAGTAGTTCTGGTAGTGCTAACAAGGTCAAAATGACGAGAGGGTGGGAGCGTGAGCCTCCCACCCTCTTACTCCCCCTTGGGAATTCTCCATTCTTTCCCAAAGAGCTGTTAACTATCCCATCAGACTATCCCATCAGAATGACGCGATCGAGAACGTGAATGATCCCGTTATCTGCTTCAATATCTGCTGCCAGGACTGTCCCGTTTTTCACCTCAAACCCATCGGAGGTATCTATCCGAATCGGTGAGCCTTCGATCGAAGTCACTGAATCAACCTTTTCCAGATCAGCCTTTGTCCACTTCCCGGAAACCACATGAAAGGTCAGAATTCGAGTTAGTTGGGGCACATTTTGTACCAGGGTGTGAATCGTGCCGGGAGGAAGTTTGGCAAAGGCGTCGTCATTAGGGGCAAACACTGTAAAGGGACCTGGACCTTTCAATGTCTTGACTAAATTGGCAACCTGAACTGCTGTCACCAATGTTTTGAAACCGTCTGCACTGACTGCAATATCCACAATGTCAGCCATTTTGATTTGCCTCACAATATAATTTTGGATTTTATACCAATTTAAATAGCGAACAGGGCAGATTGGGGACGGGGTGCAGGGGTTCCACCCCTGGCTGGGGGCTAAGCCCCCACACCCCCATCTGCAACCTTCATTTTTTAAATTGGTATTAAATTTTTACCCTTAGAGTTGGGATTGCCGTGTCGGGCTGCAAGGTCTAGCGATAGTCTTGGGACTGAACATCGCGGAGACGGGCTTCTGGACGTTTGAACCGATCCATCTGGGCTTCAAAAAATTGCCGATTTGCCATTAAATGCTTTGGGTTTGTGTCATCCAGGGGATACAGCAGGGCAGTTCGTAGGGCTTGAATCACTGCCGAGGTGACATTGTACATCGATCGCTGAAAACTAATTCCCAATTGAATTAGCATGTCATCTTCACCCCGGCAGTATTGCTTGTAGTAGTCCAGCAGGTAGGGTGGCAAGAAGTGCAGCATGTCTTGCATCAAGAGAGTCGGCGGGATGCCTGCGGAGCCAACGGGAAACACATCGGCGTAGAGAATGCCGTAGTGGAAATCTTTTTGGTCGCTGGGAACCTGTTTTGCCTGGGCATTGTAAGACTTAGTTCCCCGGAAAGGAGAAGTCCGGTAGAACACTGCTTCCACGTAGGGGAGGGCTGCTTCGTAGAGCCACATGAAGCCCTTTGATTTGGGAATAATTTCGTAGCATTCACCCTGAATGTAGACATGGTGATAAATGGGACGACCAGCGATCGCAAAAATACCGTTGACCAGGAAGTCCATTGCCTCTGGGACGGTTGTGAGTTTGCCCTCATCGTACAGATCAGACATTTCAAAAAAGACGGGAGCCATGATTTCCCAGAACAATCCCAGATTGGCGTAGTAGGACAATTGCCGCACCTGCTCCAGAAACATTTCAGGGAACAGATTGTACAATCCCAGCATTGCTGGATTGCCCCGAAAGTAGGCACGAATGGCGCGATCGGCATTGGCTTTGTACTCGTCGCTATCCAGATAGGGATCAAACTGACCACCCATGCCCCGATGCCACATCATGGCACGCATACATTCTTCCGCAAATTCCATGTTGATGCGATCGTGGAATAAATGATGAAACAGCTTGGGGAGCTTCTGTTTCATCTCTCCTTTTTCAATAAATTCCAGGAGTTCCGGATGGGCGGTGGCTTCTCCTCGCCAAATACGTAAGTCTGCATCATCGCCAGCATAGTGATTGTGCAGATCGAGATACTCCTTTGGCAAGAAGTATTTAAATGCGGGTAACGGATTAAGAAACACCTGCTCAGCAATGTAGAGCAAGTCTCGCCAATAGAAATCCATTGGCACCGCATAGGCCTTGTAAATCCCAATGATTTGCATGAGATTTTCTGGCGTGTCAGGCAGCATAGAGCCCCCTGCTTCTAACCGATGGATGACATCGGCAAATTCGTGGGTTGAGGGTGGAATCAGGGTTTGGGAAAGAGTTGCGGTTGTCATGGTTTTGTGGAGAGGGT
>JBAUTA010000758.1:0-3853 GCA_049581985.1 Kovacikia sp. | reverse complement strand
AAACAGGGTCGTAGCCTACCTCTGCCAGAAAGTCCGTGGCCGCATCGGAGAGCTTCAGCGCCATCTTGCGATCGGATAACCGTTGGGACAATCGCAGCGTTTGCAACTTGACGATTTCCCGCAGTTCGCTCTTTTGCAAACTGTGGAAGATGATGAACTCATCCACGCGGTTGAGAAATTCGGGTCGGAACTGGGCTCGCATTGCCTCCAGCACCCGACTCCGCATTTCGTCATAGCGGCGATCGTCCCCCGCAATATCCAGAATGAACTGGGAGCCGATGTTGCTGGTCATGATAATAATGGTGTTTTTAAAGTCCACCGTATGACCCTGAGAATCCGTTACCCGCCCATCATCCAGAATTTGCAGCATGACGTTGAACACATCCGGGTGGGCCTTTTCGATTTCGTCAAACAACACCACGGCATAGGGACGCCGCCGGATCGACTCGGTCAGTTGTCCGCCTTCGTCGTAGCCCACATAGCCAGGAGGCGCACCAATTAAACGGGAAACGGCGTGTTTCTCCATATATTCGGACATGTCAATCCGCACCAGGGCTTCTTCAGTATCAAACAGGTAAGCCGCCAACGCTTTGGCCAATTCGGTCTTACCCACCCCCGTCGGTCCCAGGAAGATAAAGCTGGCGGTGGGACGGTTGGGGTCAGACAGCCCTGCCCGCGATCGCTGAATGGCATCGGCAACAGCGGTCACGGCCTCATCCTGACCAATCACCCGTCTATGCAGTTCGTCTTCCAGTTGCAACAGTTTTTGCATTTCAGACTCCACCAGCTTACTGATGGGAATGCCCGTCCACTTGGAGATGATTTCGGCAATGTCCTGTTCGGTCACTTCTTCCCGCAGCATGGATTTGCCGCTGGTTTGGGTTTGGACCAGCTTTTCCTCAGCAATCTTCAATTGGCGATTCAGGTCGGTCATTTTGCCGTACTTCAGTTCCGCCGCCCGGTTGAGGTCGTAGTCGCGTTCTGCCTGCTGAATTTCGATGTTGACCCGATCGATCTCTTCCTTCAGGGTTTGGATCTGGGTAATGCTATCTTTTTCCGCCTGCCACTGGCCGTTGAGGGTGCTTTGTTCCTCTTTCAGATCCGCCAGTTCCTTATCCAACCGCTCCAGTCGATCGCGGGAAGCGGGATCGGTTTCCTTCTGGAGCGATAGCTTTTCCATCTCCAGTTGTAGAACCTTGCGATCGACCTCATCCAGTTCTTCTGGTTTAGATGTAATCTCCATTTTCAGCTTGGCAGCCGCTTCATCCACCAGATCGATCGCCTTGTCGGGTAGGAAGCGATCGCTAATGTAGCGGGTCGAAAGAGTTGCTGCCGCCACCAGCGAACTATCCGAAATCTTGACGCCGTGGTGAACTTCATAGCGCTCCTTCAAACCCCGCAGGATGGAAATCGTGTCTTCCACACTGGGTTGATCCACAAACACCTGTTGGAAGCGGCGTTCTAAAGCCGCATCCTTCTCAATATATTTGCGGTACTCATCCAGGGTGGTGGCACCAATACAGCGCAGTTCGCCCCGTGCCAGCATCGGCTTCAGCAGGTTCCCGGCATCCATTGCGCCCTGGGTTGCGCCCGCCCCCACCACGGTATGAATTTCGTCAATAAACAGAATAATCTGTCCTCTGGAGTCGGTGACTTCCTTAAGCACCGCTTTCAGGCGCTCTTCAAACTCCCCTCGATATTTTGCTCCGGCGATGAGAGCACCCATATCCAGGGCAATCAGTTGGCGATCCTTCAGCGATTGGGGCACGTCACCGCTGACAATGCGTTGTGCCAGTCCTTCGGCGATCGCCGTTTTGCCAACGCCCGGTTCCCCAATTAACACCGGGTTATTTTTGGTGCGACGAGAAAGAATCTGAATCGTGCGGCGAATTTCATCATCCCGCCCGATTACCGGATCTAACTTACCTTCACGGGCATACTGGGTCAGGTCGCGCCCATACTTTTCTAACGATTCATATTTGCCTTCAGGGTTTTGATCCGTCACCTTTTGACTTCCTCGAATCTGGTCAATTGTCTGCTTGAGAGTCGCTTCATCTAGTTTAAATTCTGCGAACAACGCCCTCCCAAAGCGATCGTCCTGGGCATACCCTAACAATAGATGCTCAATCGAAAGAAATTCATCTCCGTAATCTTTACGGTAATTGTCAGCCCGATCAAGCAACGTGTCCAAACTGCGTCCCAGGTAAACGTTGCTGCCACTACCAGAGATCTTAGGCTGTTTGCGAATAAATTCCTCTGTTCGTTCGCGCAATTGCTGGACGTTAATGCCCAGCTTATTGAATACGCTGCTGGCAAGTCCTTCCTGCTCCATCAGCGCTTTCATCAGGTGTTCTGACTCAATCTGTTGCTGTTGAACCTGTTTGACAATATCGGGAGTACGGACGATCGCCTCCCACGCTTTCTCTGTAAATTGATTGGGGTTGGTTGGTTGCATACTCCCCTCGATAAACTATCGGCTTTAACTTAATCCCAATTTAAAGAATAAGGGTTGCAGATGGGGGTGGGGGGGCTTCGCTCCCAACCAGGGGTTCCACCATTTCTATCTGCTGTGGTTGCTCTTTAAACTGGTATGAATAAATCTATTCTAGGGAAGGGAAAGAGATTAGTGAGATCGGTGTTCCCCCCTTTAAGAGGGGTATTGCCGCCCGATCGCGGTAAAAACGTTTCAAAAAGACGTTCCACCGAAACCTTAGCCTACGCATGAAAGTAGAGGCATTCCGCCGGAACGCCTCTACTGGATGGGAATAGATCACCTGAAATTGGGTTTTATTTAGGAATGGGAATTAAATAAGTTCTAGAACTGGGTAGCAGGGGCGGGTTTGCCCCTATCTTCGTCCAGCCGATGATTGGACTGTAAAACCCGCCCATCCAAGTTATTACGAATGAGCCCCAAAATTGGCCTTACAGGTGGATAAAATTCGCTGGTCATTGCTGCTCAACCGCTGGATTGGAAAATAGCCTGCCAGTCCAGTGGGCACAGCAGCATCTACGCCTGAAGCTGAATTTGTCTCCTTGCTAAGGGCGACCCCGTAGGGATAGCTGGTTTTTTCGTAGCTATTGACGATCGTCAGTGCCAATTCAGTTTTCTTCAGGTTGCCATGAAAGCAGTCAAAGGAAGACTGCGGCATATAAAACGCCCCTACAACCCTATCTCCAGTCACTTCAAAAACCAAATAGGTTGCCCCAATCTGATCTGCTTTCGGGGATTGGCTATAGAGGTAGGTGCCGTTCTGCAAGGGTTTCTGGGCAGTACTCCCAGGAGTTGAAGAGACTTCAGCATGCTTCGTGAGCATGGGGGCGGGCACCTCTGAACTGTGGGCCACAGCATTTCCAAATGCTTGGGCGGCTAAACTCAGGGCAAAGGTCAGGGCAACTCCAGCAAACAACTTTTCAAAACTGCGGGGGAAGAAAGAAGAAAGGGGGGCGGTAGATTTCATGGCAACAACCTTATTGAAGGGGCTTGCGATTCCAGTAATATCCCGCTTTTCATGGTTTCATCAGGTGATTCTGGCCTCAAAAAGCTGGTGATCTTCCAGAGTGTTTGGAGTGATTGAAATCACAGTTCAGGGAATACAAGTAAAGGGGGCTACGGAAAGTATTTCTCGATGGGCTATATCCAATGGTTTTGATGCATTAGGCCTACCTGATTTCCCTGGAGTCTCGTCCCATTGACCTTACATCCATTACCCCAAACCCTTTCGGGGGGTGGGGGGAGTTAGGACCCCCCATTGCGGGGAACCATGGATTTTCTGTGACGCTGGGCCATAGAAAATCCATGGGCAGGGGGGGAAGTCCGCCGGTAGAGGATTGGGTTTTAGGAGGAGATGGGGAT
>JBAUTA010000757.1:0-1602 GCA_049581985.1 Kovacikia sp. | reverse complement strand
GGCGACGATCGCATCATTCACCCAACCCCGGTTGAGCAATGCATACCCTTCGTTGGTGGCAGAAGCCGTCTGGGCGACCGCAGAAGTCGCAAAGTTTACAGAAGCAAGGAACCCAGTTACCAGACCTAACATGAGAACCAATAAGGCTGGAGAAATCTTAGCGCAGGAAACCATGTTTCTGTTCCCCTTAGTTGATTGGCCCACAAGCTGATGACTCTTATCCCAGCAGTTCATTCAAACAACCTCCCCAGGACATTAAATTCTGTTTTGATGCGAAAACCAACAATGGTTTCTGAAAACTGGTTACGCTCTTGAAAGGTCACTCCAACCCTGAGAAACTTGGCAACTGGAATATCGTAGTAAATTTCCAGTACATCGGGAAGTTTATCGCCGCGATCGCGCCTGATACTATCATTTGACAACTGCTGACCATAGGCAATTCCCAGGCGATCGTTTTGCTTAAACAAGTCAAGGCGAGTCACACCGAAGCTATAGGTGGTTCCCCCTTCACTTATAGAAGCATTGTTGTACCAGCCATAGCGAGCAAACAAACCTAGTTTTAGAGTAGGAATGTAATACTCGCTGTTTACACCAAAAGCATCTTCCCGATCGCCATCCAGACTTCCAAGCTTGCTTACGCGAGGGATTGCAAAAATTTCTTCAAACCCCGTATTCTGACCTGAATCACGGGAAGTCACAAACGTACCGCGCAGAATCAAGTTGCCCGTGCGAAAACCAGCTTCTGCTGCCAACGAATCCAGCGAGAAGCCTCCCAGATTACGACGTGACGAAAAGCCTGCTACTTTAATTTCCACATTGTCTGTCACGCTCCAGTTCATTAACAAGCCTGGACGGGAAGACAAACCCGCCGCACTGAGCGCAGGATTCGTTTGAAATGCTCGATTAAAAAATTGACTGGCACCATCTTTAGCGAAACTGTTGCGGTCAAAATAGGAGGTTAAATCCATTAAGCCAACCACAAATCTCATGCCAGGCAGCTTTTCAAACGGCGCATAGGCAAAATAAAGCTCATTTAGCTGTAAACCTGAGCCAGGAGAGTCAGAAAATGCATTCCCTGTCGTCAGATCAACAACAGCTCCAAATAGGGCTGTTGGGCTAACAGGATACAATGCATTCACCCTTGCCCGCGCAGAAGAATCATCTCCCTGGAGCACATATACGCCCTGCAATTGAATTGAAGGCTTACCCAGGATCTCACTCCCCTGGCGACGAATAGTGGCCGAGGGCTTGGGCATGGAGGGGGAATCCACTGGAGCATTGGTAGACTCTGGATTTTGCGCGATCGCTCCAGAACCAGGATTTTTGACGTCTGGAGATACGCCAAATTGCAAAAAATGGGAAGCATGCTCAGGTGAAGTTAACTGATCCTTCTGATCAAACCCAAAATCCACTTTTGTTTCAGTTTTGGCTTGTTGAGATCCCGAAAAATGAATTTCCGAGCTACCAGAACTGGATTTTAGCTGACCAACGTCGTGGCTCAACACCCCCATTGGTTGACGTCCTAAAGATGAGGTTCCCAGAACCATAAAACTTTGGAATAGCCCTTTTTCAGAGACACTAAACGTTTCTGTCCTGGCGTGT
>JBAUTA010000756.1:0-1507 GCA_049581985.1 Kovacikia sp. | reverse complement strand
GGCGACCCTGTTCTTGAGGTCGATTGCGTGTTTGAGGGTAAAACTGAGTTTCCGAAATCCTATTACGACACCGACAAGGAGGAAGACTGATGCGGAAATGGATTGTTTTTCGTGCTGAAAAGCGGCAACCAGGTTGGAAAGAGCGCAAATACGCCCATACCGAATCCCTGACAAAAACTCTGTTTGAGCATTACGATTGCTCCGATAAAGAGTTGCCTGAACCTGGCTATCGTCCCCCAGAGTTTATTCGGGTAGATCAATTTGTTGACCCAAATTACCCAGAAGCGAAAACGCATTATCGTCAAAGCGATTGGGAAGTGACACGGGTAGAAACTTACACCCCTGACATTCCAGTTGGGATGGACTTTGACATGATTGTAATTTGCCACTGCAAGCACAACCCGATTAACGCTCCTCTCAAGCCCATGCCAGAACGCCAAGTCTCTGTCGATTCTTTCGGTGGTGACAAAGAGGCTTATGAGCAATGGTTAGAGTCTCAAAAACAACCTGCTGAAGTGTAAATTTAGCCGCTCTCCCCTATGAAGTTGCCTTTGTAGGGGAGGCATCAAGCCTATGAAGTTATCAGATTATGCGAAACAAGCAGGAGTGAGCTACCAAACCGCATGGCGGTGGTGGAAGAGTGGTGATTTGCGAGGCTATCAACAGCCTTCTGGAACCATCATTGTAGAGGTTCAAGACTCATCTCCAATCATTGATGAACCGATTGCTTGTATCTATGCCAGAGTATCGTCTGGTGAGAATCGAGACAATTTAGATAGGCAGGCTGAACGGTTAGTTCAATACGCAACTGCTAAAGGCTATCGAATCTACAAGGTTGTGAAAGAAGTTGGCAGTGGATTGAATGATAATCGCAAGCAGTTGGCAAGGATTTTGCCTGATAAAAATTACAACATTCTTCTAGTTGAACATAGGGATCGACTAGCACGATTTGGAACAAATTATCTGCAAATTCTATTGGAAGAATTGGGTAAAAAGCTTGAGATAGTCAATAACGCACAGAACGACCGTGACGATTTAATGCAAGATTTTGTCTCAATCATTGTTAGTTTTACGGCTCGTCTTTATGGGCAACGTAGAGCCAAACGCAAGACAGAGAAAATCATTGCAGAACTCCAGACAAATGGAGATAAGAGTGATGTCCAAGCGAGTTGAACGCCATATCATCAAACCAAGTCATCCCAACTTTGCTGAGGTTGATGCGATTTGCCTTGCTTCCAAAAATCTCTACAACACTATTCCCGAAAAGGATGATAGATGCTAATGTGGAAACACCCCACTCGTTGGGGTCCCCAATTGAATGGAAACTTCTCGACTGAGACAAAAAACAGAGCCGTTGATTCATGGATCAACGGCTCTGTTTTTTGTCTCAGTCATTCATCTTCATCAAGATGATCGCCGAGAAGACCGATGCCTTGCTAATGCCAGTCACACCGGGACGGGCGGCTCGAATCTCGCGAACCATGTCTGCAAGTCTTTCGTCGGCTGC
>JBAUTA010000755.1:0-8255 GCA_049581985.1 Kovacikia sp. | reverse complement strand
GTCTTTGTGATGACCGCCTGGCTTAAGACCCAGGGAATTGAAGGCAAATCCCGACTCAAGTCTATGACGCAAATGTTTGGCTATGAGCTGGATGATAGCTTGTTTGACGTGCTCAATCGGTAATCAGCAGTCCTGAATCCGTTGGGAACAAGGCAGAGTGGTAAAAGCCTTTCCCTGAGGGGGAGGAGCTTCCCAATCCCGAATAGAATCTCTATCTTTACCAAGATATATTCAAGATACCTTGAAGACTTCAAAAATCTGCACTCCGAAAGAGCATAACTGGCGGTTTTATCGACAATACTCTAAAAGGGTAGAATAATAATCTAAAATGCCCTCGTCTTACCTGATTCTTTGATCCCCTGTTCTTAGGTCGAGGTGTTTAAGTTAACAACAACCCTTTTCAACCATTTTTATTCAACTGTCCTACTTCTCAGGAAAATGGTTGGTTTCAGGTGACCACGCCATTTAAATGACAAAAAATAAGTATTTACACCGAAGCCCTATAGTCATTTCTATTCAGGTAAGGTTAATATTATGTGACAGAAGTCACAGCTTCCATGCATAACTATCACTACCCCCAGTTATCTTTTATCACCTAGTACGCTAGACAAATACTCGATTATGATGGAACACTCAGTGTTTCCACGCTGGGTGCTTTCAATTCTGTCCTCCGTCGCTCAGTTATGTAGAATCCCGTGCCAGTATGATTATCAGGGATGCTCTGGACAAAATCTACCCGAATGAACCGCTTCTTCGCATGGACAAGCCAGGGCGAAGCATTCAACAAGCTCAGGAAACGATCTATCTATTTCTCCTGGGAGTCGTTAAGAAATGGCCCCCTGAAGAGGTTCTGCTGGAGTTCAAACGGCTGTTTATTTACCACGTTGACTCAATCAGCACAGAATCGATGCAGGCATTGGATGAAATCGTCTTCTCCAATAACGAAGAGGAATTTAGGAACACACTCAAACGATGCTGTTACATCCTGGTCAACAACTGGGATGCTACCCGCAACTATCAACCAATTCACGACCTGATCAAAACATTTACCGACGTTTCAATTAGCCGCAAAACCGCATCCCCTACCCTAAAACGTTTGCGGCAATGGGTTGAGAACTTTGTTGGTAGCCATGATTTTGAAGAGCTGAACTTATTTGCTTCCAGGTATGAGGATCACGATCGGGGTCCCTGGGCTGCTCGCTACACCTCCTACTTGCTAGTCCCCCAATACATCGATTTGCGCAACCCGATCGAACAACGGGAGGCGGCCAGAACCCTATCCAAACAATTAAAAGATCGCTTTAAGTTTGATCTCGCAATGTATATAGCGAGATCTCAAACCAAAATGCCTGTTGAGCGTATCCCCAAGAATCCAACCGTTTTAGGGGACGAGGTGTTGCGGTTAATTAAGGCGATCGTCGCAAAACGGGGTCCCTTCAGCTACGCCAGCGTGGCAAATATTTTTACCAACCAGATCAAGCATCTAACCTACAAAGAGTTTAAGCAAAGCTTAAAACAATATCTTGTGTTTGCGATAGACAATCAGGATTTTGTTGAAGCACTACAGGCAAAGTTAACAGAAAGGTTAGACGTTCTATATGAGAATCATGATGAAGAAATCATTTCAAATGCATTGATTCTAAGAACCTGCAATCGGTTGATTGAATATCTAACTACTGAAAACCAGGAAGACCCTTCCCAACTATTTATCTTACTGCTTTCTCAGGGCAATCCAGTTACTTTAGTGATCGTGTTGCTTAAGATCATCCTCATCTGCAAACACGCCCGCACCCATCTGGAGGCTTGCATTGCTGAGTTAGTCAAGTATTATCAGAACTATCCGGAAGATGAATGCGCCTGGGTAGTCAATTTTCTGGAGGTTTTCAATGTTACTTTCACCATTCATACAGAAAATGTTCAGTACAACCTGATCAAGATGGAGGTTGATGAACCGGCTCAGAGCGCTCTCATTTTTGATCCAGACAAATACCGGATTTTCTCCCAGCTTAAACGGGAATCAAAGTTGGAGCTGCTTCCTGAAATGATTCGTCCAGACAGCATAAATCCAGAAATTATTGATCCCGAGGAGCTATTGCCTGAATCTGAATAGGTAGCTGGGTGCTGAACATGTCTTTGTGCCTAAGGCTGCGGTGTATACACAAGTCTGGGTCAAGGCACCCCCCCCTCCAAACGAAATCCCGGCTTGCGTTTCGAGGCCGAGGTCGTGATCACAACCTGGCTTCCATCCCAAAATATCCTCTAAGAGTCTGCCAAGACTGTTGTGATGGTTAGTGTTATTTAGACTTTTGTATATATCAGCCGTTTGACAGGTCAATTCCAGAGGATTGTGAGTAGTCTAGAGAATATCCCTCACTCCCCTAAGCTCATGGATGCAGCCCAATCCCCCTTTGACAAAATTCACTATTTTTTTAGAAAAGCTGACTACGCCCGCTGGCATCGGCAGGAGAGCAAGCGCCATATTCTGAGATCGCAACTCGGCTTTGGCGACACCGCCCCCTCCCGCCCCAAGCCCTGCGTTGGTTGTGCCAACTATCATGGTGTGGCCTATGGCTATAGCCGGGAAAGCCGAACGAGGCTTGTCTGTGGATTCCATCCCTACGGCTGGCAGAGCGAGGGAGATTGCCCTGAGTGGAGTGGAGTAAGCCCCCACTCCGTCACAGCTGCCCCTCCCCCATCTACCACCTCCACTCTTTAAATTGGGATTAGAACCGATCGTGGAAGGTTCGTTTAACGACATCTAGCTGCTGTTCGCGGGTCAGCTTAATGAAGTTAACGGCATAGCCAGAAACTCGAATCGTGAGTTGGGGATAGAGTTCGGGATGATCTATGGCATCCAGCAGCGTATCTCGATTTAAGACATTCACATTGATGTGATGCCCACCATCGTGGAAGTAGCCATCTAACATCCCAATCAGATTGGTAAGGCGATCGTTCTCCGTCTTTCCTAATGCTCCCGGTACAATCGAAAACGTGTTTGAAATACCGTCCTGGGCATAGGCATAGGGAAGTTTAGCCACAGAAGCCAGTGAGGCGATCGCACCTTTGCTATCGCGCCCATGCATGGGGTTTGCGCCAGGAGCAAAGGGCTCGCCAGCTTTCCGTCCATCCGGTGTGTTCCCTGTCTTCTTGCCATAAACCACATTAGAAGTAATCGTGAGTACAGATTGAGTTGGCATCGCATGACGATAGGTCTTGTGCTGCTTCAACTTATTCATGAAGGTTTTCACCAGATTTACTGCAATCTCATCCACCCGATCGTCATTATTGCCATACTTCGGGAAATCCCCTTCAATCTGGTAATCAACTGCTAATCCATTTTGATTCCGATTGATTTTAACACTGGCATATTTGATTGCAGACAATGAATCTGCCACGACTGACAATCCAGCAATGCCACAGGCCATCGTGCGAAAAACATCCCGATCGTGCAATGCCATTTCTATCCGCTCGTAGCAGTATCTATCATGCATGTAGTGGATCACATTGAGCGTATTGATATACGCTTTTGCTAACCAGCTCATCATCTGATCTAACTTTTGCATGACCTCGCCATACTCTAGATAGTCAGAGGTGATTGGAGCACAGGCAGGTGCAATCTGTTCACCCGATCGTTCATCTTTACCACCGTTAATGGCATACAGCAAACATTTCGCCAGGTTTACACGGGCACCAAAAAATTGCATCTGTTTACCAATCCGCATTGCTGAGACACAGCAGGCGATCGCATAATCATCCCCCCAGTAGGGACGCATTAAATCATCATTTTCGTACTGAATCGAACTGGTTTCTATCGAAATTTTAGTACAGTAACGCTTGAATGCTTGCGGTAACCGTTCTGACCACAGCACGGTCAGGTTGGGTTCCGGGGCAGGACCCAGATTAACCAGGGTGTTGAGCAGACGGAAGCTGGTCTTGGTAACCAGAGGTCGCCCATCTTCGCCCATCCCACCAATACACTCCGTCACCCAGGTGGGATCCCCAGAAAATAGTTCATTGTAGTCCGGTGTTCGCAGGAACCTGATCATGCGCAGTTTTAGCACAAAGTGATCAATCAACTCTTGAAGCTCCGACTCACTGGCTGTGCCGTTGTCCAAATCACGCTCAAAATAAATGTCCAGGAAGGTCGATACCCGTCCTAGAGACATGGCTGCTCCATTCTGCTCTTTCACCGCTGCCAGATAGGCAAAGTAGAGCCATTGCACAGCTTCTTTGGCATTGGCGGCAGGGCAACCAATCTCAAAGCCATAACTTGCTGCCATTTTCTTCAGCTCAAATAAGGCTTTGATTTGCTCGTTGATTTCTTCTCTCAGTTGAATGGTATTCGCTTCAATCGCATCTATTTCGAGCGATTCTAATTGTTTTTTCTTGTCATCGATCAGGCGATCGCAGCCATACAGGGGAACCCGGCGATAGTCGCCAATGATGCGTCCCCGACCATAGGCGTCGGGCAATCCGGTAATGATGCCTGAATGCCGGGCAAGTCGCATCTCCTTGGTATAGGCATCGAAAACGCCATCATTATGGGTTTTGCGGTATTTAGTAAAAATCTCTTCCGTCCTGGGATCCAGGGTGTAACCGTAAGCTTCCAAGGATGCTTTGACCACCCGAATTCCCCCAAAAGGCATAATGGCCCGTTTCAAGGGTTTGTCTGTCTGCAAGCCCACAATCCGTTCCAGGTTCTGGTCAATGTAGCCGGGGCTATGGGATGTAATTGTGGAAACGATCGCGGTATCAGCATCCAAAATTCCCGTTTGCCGCTCCTGCGCCATCAGGGTGGTAACTTTGTGCCAGAGGGTTTGCGTGCTTGTGGTTGCCCCCACTAGAAAAGTTTCATTTCCCTCGTAGGGCGTGTAGTTTGTTTGGATGAAGTTACGCACATCAATGTCGTTCATCCAATTACCAGAATTCCATCCTTGCCATTGCTCAAACATAAATTCTACGCCTCTTGGCTTGAAAGAGCGGTGAGAGAAAAGTTGCGATCGCCGGATTTCAAAAGAGGCCAACAGCAGTTGGGAAATCGCTGAGTCACCGGAAATTTGCTTCTCTCCTCAACCCTGTTATAGGAGAAGAATTTGAGGAACTTGTGAGGCAGGCGCTCCAGGACTGCATCCCATCACAATCCAGGCTTTGAGTCTCCACACTGAAATGCTTCACCGTGGGTGCCAACAGCGGCGATCGGACTTCGACTGCGCAGCAACCGATTGTAGGTTGAGCGGAGTCAAAACATAGATAAGGAAATCTTTATCCTCTCCATAGCAACTTTATATACAACACCCAATTGATCTTTTGACTCTGTACCGTTAGAGTATTTTAAGAATAGATTTTTAGCTATCAGATTTTTGGTATTGATAGATTTTTATCAATACCTGTAATTGATTGTCTCAATCATTGCCCTCAAAGACCAGGCCATCAGGTCTGTCTTACCAGGGCAAGATTCTAGTCGTCTTGTAAGTAGGTAGCCCTAATTAACTGGAAGAAAGGGGAAGTGGGGGATGCCCCCAGGCAAAGGATTCGGCAAACATTGCTCAACTGAGCACCTGCCAAATAGTTCAGTCAGGTCACTGACACCAAAGCCCCCCAAATCATCTTTATTTTAATTGCGTCTCGCTACTTATAAGTGATTGATGGGTTCACCCTGAACCCAAGTGTTTTGCAGGCATACAACTTTGTAGGAATACAGCTTTGTAGCAATACAACCAGGATTGCAATAGATGCAATCTTAATTGCAACCCTTTTGTCGGGATGTGTAGGAGATTCTATGTCCATTTTTTCAAATGTTTCTCGTCGTCGGTTTATCACGATCGCTGCTGCCACAACTGGAACAACACTGCTACACGGCTGTTTAGGAAATCCTCCTGACGAAGCAACGACTGCTTCCAGTAGCCCAGCGGTGTCTCCAACGGTCAATGTTGGCACGGGAGAAACACCTGAGGTGACGGCCATCAAACTTGGCTTTATTCCAATCGTGGAGGCGGCTCCACTCATCATTGCCAAGGAGAAAGGTTTTTTTGCGAAGCACGGCATGACCGGAGCGGAGGTTTCCAAACAAGCCAACTGGGCTTCTGCACGGGATAACGTGGTAATTGGCTCAGCCAGTGGTGGGATTGATGGAGGGCAATGGCAAATGCCCATGCCGCATCTGATTACGGAGGGCATTATTACCAATGGAAATAAGGTGCCCATGTATGTCCTGGTGCAGTTGATTACCCAGGGTAATGGCATTGCCGTTTCAGGTAAAAATGCTGGCAAAGGGATAGGGTTGAAGATTACCGATCCAGACTACATCAAAGCCTTCGAGAAAACAGAAGGCCGGAAGTTTAAGGCGGCTCATACGTTTCCCAATGCCAATCAAGACTTTTGGATTCGCTACTGGTTGGCAGCCAGCGGCATTGATCCAGACAAGGATATCGACTTGCTAGCCGTGCCTTCAGCCGAAACGGTGCAAGGGATGAAGCGGGGAACAATGGATGCGTTTAGTACGGGCGACCCCTGGCCCTACCGGATTGTTGCCGAAGACATTGGCTATATGTCGGCGCTGACTCAGCAGCTATGGCAGTTCCATCCAGAAGAGTATCTGGCGATTCGGGCAGACTGGGTAGATAAGCATCCCAAAGCGGCGAAAGCGGTGTTAAAAGCCGTCATGGAAGCCCAGCAATGGTGTGATAATCCAGCCAATCGGAAGGAATTGGTACAAATTTGCTCAGGCCGCAGCTATTTCAATGTTCCTGTCAATGTGTTAACGCCGCCCTATGAAGGCAAGTATGCCTTGGGCGATGGCAAGCCAGCCGTCAATGACTTCAAGGCAGGCCCCCTGTACTGGAAAGACGATCGCGGCAATGTGTCCTATCCCTATAAGAGCCACGACCTGTGGTTCTTAACAGAAACCATGCGCTGGAACTTCCACAATGGGGCGATTAAGGATTTTGATCTGGCCAAGAAACTCGTCGATAAGGTCAATCGTGAAGACCTGTGGCGGGAAGCAGCCAAGGAGGCTGGAATTGCGGCGGCAGACATTCCAACCTCAACCTCCCGTGGCATTGAAACGTTCTTTGATGGCACAAAGTTTGATCCAGAAAAACCAAGTGCTTACCTGGAAAGCCTCAAAATCAAACGGGCTTAAATTTAGCAGCAGTCAACTTTCCACAGCTCATTCCTTGTACTTTTTGGATCTTTAAACGCACCATGATTACAACAGCGAAAAATCGGACAACTGGACTGAATTTTTCGGAAACATTACGCTCGTTCTGGGCAAAGAATGGTCAAAACATCCTGTTCCCAGCGATCGGCGTGATTGGTTTTCTGCTGATCTGGCAGTTCCTATCCATGTCAGGGCTGACTAAACTGCCACCGCCCAGCTCCATGATTACGGATAAAAACACGCGTACCTTGTTGCTTTATCCCCTGCTTGATCGAGGCGGGTTAGATAAGGGCTTGTTCTGGCAAACTTGGGCTAGTTTGCAGCGAGTTGCACTCGGTTATACCGCTGCGGCGATCGTGGGGATTAGCCTGGGAATTCTGGTTGGAACACGCCCGAAAGTGAACAAAGCCCTTGATCCAATCTTTCAGTTTCTGCGGATGATTGCACCACTGGCCTGGGTACCGATTACCTTAATTGCACTGCCCAATGTGCAAACAGCGGCAATTTTCGTGATTTTCATTACCTCCATCTGGCCGATTCTGATTAACACCACGGTTGGCGTGCAGCAGATTCCACAGGATTACAAAAATGTGGCGCGGGTCTTGAAAATTTCACCCCGCAAGTATTTCTTCAAGATTTTGATTCCTTCGGCGTTGCCTTATATTTTCACAGGGTTACGGATTGCGATCGGGTTAGCCTGGTTAGCGATTATTGCCGCCGAAATTGTGATGTCTGGTGTGGTTGGCATTGGCTTCTTCATCTGGGATGCCTACCAGCAAAACTATGTCAGTGAAGTGATTCTGGCAGTCGTTTACATCGGTGCAGTCGGACTGTTGCTGGACAAATTCATGGCCTGGTTGCAAACGGTAATTTTGCCAGGAGAACAACGGTAATAGACAAGTTTTGGGCTTTGAATTAGACATCCCCCTCCCCTCCCTCCTACTCCCTTCCCATTCACCATGACTACCTTCGTTGCAGTTGAAAAAATTGAAAAAACATTCCCCCTGGCCAACGGCAATAGCTATGTGGCATTGAAAGGGATTGACCTGGAAATTCGTAAGGGTGAGTTTGTCTCACTCATTGGTCACTCTGGCTG
>JBAUTA010000754.1:0-2575 GCA_049581985.1 Kovacikia sp. | reverse complement strand
CTTTAAGGCTGAAAGTTGGGGTTCAGAGGTCAAAGTTTGGAGCTTAAAGATCGAAGTTCTGTGTTCAAAAGTCCAAGTTTCGCCTTCCAAGCTCGAATGTTGGAGTTCAAAGGTCGAAGTTCCGTGTTCGGAAGTCAGAATTTCGTGTTTTGAGGTCAAATGGTGAGGGTTGGGGGGCGACTGCTGACTCTTTGGCAGGGATCACTTTTGTTTTATGGATTAAATCTCAATCTCCATAAGGCTCATGAATCTTCTAACAGGAGTAGTGGCTGAAGAGAGGTTAGTAATTCAGGCAATTTGTTGTGAACCACATCCCAAACGACATCGAGATCAACCTGATCGTACTCATGAACAATCACATCCCGCATTCCTGCAATTTCTCGCCAGGGAATTTCTGGATGTTGTTGGCGAAAGTCCTGCGATAACCGTTTGGTTGCTTCGCCAATGATGGTAATTTGATAGAGAATTGCAGACACTTTTTCGTCATTTGTTTCAAGACTGGCACGATCGCAGTCAGCGGCATAGCGCAAAACTCGTCTGGCTGCTCGTTCAATATCAATTAGAGATTCGTTATCGCGTGGCATAGATAACCTGTGCAGATTCCAGAATGTTTTTTCGTCGTAGCCAGTTCTCACTGCGTTCGATCGCTGCTTTAACAATAAAATCGACGTTACGACCGAAGATGGTTTGTAACTCGTCTTTCATTTGCAGGGTTTCAGATAACCCTCGTTTTGCTTCTGGGGCAAAAGTGACTAGCACATCAATGTCACTATCAGGACGAAAATCATCTCGCAGAACAGAGCCAAATAGGGCAAACTCGATGATCTGCCAGCGATCGCAAAAATTTTGAATCTGTTCGATCGGTAACTCAATCGTTTTAAGTTTCATACCCTACCTTCAATCTCAATTTCTTCTTCAGTCAAGCGATATACCTTACTAAACAATTCCATCAATTAGCGATCTCACGTTATGATTCAATCTCCTGATGTTTGGGTGTGCCGTAGAGGTAATGATCGTGTTCGGTTGACCAATCGGTAGGGGCTTCAACGGCTCCGGCGAGGGATTCCAATACATCCCAAGCATTACCACAAGATTGTAAGTGTTGTTGTCGAAGAGTCGTGACAAATTGTAGAACCTGTTGTTGTAAGTCATCGGGTAAATCACTCATCTCTTCAATGACCCTTGTAATGATGGGGCTACTCATTTCTATTTCTCCCTAAATCAAAATATCAACCGTTATGTTGTTGCCGTCTCAAAGGAAATTTTGAGGTTTGTGGTGGAGGGAATAGAGTAATTAAGCTTCTCAAAACCGATCACTTGTCCATTTCTGTCTTTCATGAGAATAACTTCATCGCCAGTTTCTTCAGAGATGTACTCGTCCTGGGGATTACCAAACCAGACGGTTAAGGTATTACCGACCCGATCGTAGTAGACTTTCACTTCTGCCATACTGTTTCTCCTTCTTTAATTGCATCGGTTGGATAGGTGGTAATTAAGAAGCCTTCTCCATTCAGTTGTCTGGCAATAGCGCAGAGCCATCGTTTTTCTGATTGAAGTTTGTAGAACAGGTAAACATTCGGGTCACTACGACTGCGTCGGATTTCATCGGGTTGGGAGAGGGTTGCTTGAACGTTTGCTTCCTGCCCACTCATAATGGGGTGTTTGATCTGGGTGATGATGTTCCAGTAGGCAACTGTGACACGAATGCTGCAATTAAGGGGTGTTTGGGTAGTGAAGAGTAGTTCATTTGGCTCGTTGTCAATCATGTCTCCTTCCATTGATAGGTCGTCGTTCTACTGACTTCAAAGGCTTGCATAGAGTTTTTCTCAACGGAGAGGAGATACCTGAATTTTAGCAAGAGGCGATCGCGTTGAGATGATGAGGCTTAGAGGACAATCTCGTTGCGATCGCGCCTTTGCTCAAACCATGATGCGGTTGAGAACACACAGGACTTTATCGGGGCAATTGGGAACGGGAATGGGTTTGCTCCATGAGGTTGCTTCTGCAACGCCGAGGGTATGTTGTCGAAGGATATGCGCTTTGACGTTGTCTTCAGTGCCAATGACGAGAAGGGTGAGGATGCGAGGGTCAGCATTGTTGAAACGATCGAGATTGATGAGGGAATGAGTCATTGCGGTTGGGGTTTGAGCTTGATAGGGGTTGCAAGAATCGGGAACAGAGCGGTTATTTTGCCCAAAATGGGCATAGCAAAGCAGAGGGGGCTAGTAGAGTAGAATGGCTTCTAGCCTCCAGACTGGCAATGTCAGACTTGGGGGTGAATTATCTGTGTTGATGTTGTTTATGGCAAGATGACCGACTCCGAACTGATTACGGTTTCGGAAGCTTCTGAGTTATCCGGCTATACGCCTCAGCATGTCAGGCTATTGATTCGGCAAGGGCTGATCAATGGCCGTCGTGCGGGTGGAATCTGGCTGGTGGAGGCTTCCAGTCTACGCAATTACATAGAGAATGCTCCGAAGCCAGGTCCGAAACCTGAAGCTTCAGAGGAGTAGTTATATTCTAAAAGGAATATAATTCATTATGGCATTGTTGGCTTAAGAGTCAAGTGCTAAAG
>JBAUTA010000753.1:0-1826 GCA_049581985.1 Kovacikia sp. | reverse complement strand
CGCTGCCTAGATCGCTATAGTTCTCAACTTCAATACCTGGAAGATTAAGTAACTGAGTCAGGAGTAGCTGCATGATCTCATATTTGTATTATTTATCACATTAGCATAGCAAACCCGATAGACCCGACTTAATCAGGTTTGTAGTTGCAGTCAGGGAGTTAGAGGTATAGTCAAGTCCCTCCGCGTCAGCATCCTTCCTTACAAGAAGTTTAATGGATTCGTCATCGACAGCAGTAAAAACTCCTTCCTGTTCATGCCCGTAGATGAACCACTTCTTGGAGTCGTTGATATCGTAGATAACTTTCCCGTCATACTTCTCAGCGAACCTTTCAGCAGATACCTTTTGAATTAGTTTTGGTAGCCCGATGTCGGTTGCTTTTAATAGAGCGGCTTGCAATTTATCTTCTTCACCAGCTTGGAGGTAGTCGCCTGGCCCTGCATGATTCGTTCCATCCTTAGCCATAATTAGCGACCTCCCAGTGGCTGAAGCTTGACTATCTTTGGGAGTGCTCCCGCGTTTCTTAGTGCACTGGATAGGCGTGTTTCCGCTGCCCGTATCTGCCACTTCTCTTCCCGGTCTGAATCGAAGGTAATGAGGACTGTACGACCCTTCAGGTTGAGCCAACTAAAGTCTTTAATCAGCTTGAAGCCAGTCTCTTTCGTGCCCTCGGTGCCCATCCAGACTCCGCCGATAGCAATGGCCCGATATCCACCCTGGATGAGCCTCACAGCTTCTAATTCTCCTTCGACAAGCATCAGTGACAAACTGACGGTCTGAAGGATTCTAGGCCATTTTTCGAGGAGTAGCGGACAGACATAGAGGCGCTTGGCTATCTCTCCTTGGTTGCCCAGGTACCGAACAGGCTTCCATCTACCTTTCAGCGAGTCTAAAGCGGGTGGGAGGTCTTCGCCTAAGAAGCGGAAACGACGGTAAACCTCAATCCCTCTAACATCTCCAGCGCGAAAATAAGGAATCTTTAGTGCCCTGTATTCCCGTGGTAGTCGCTTCCACTGTGTTGGACTGCCAGCCAACGAAGAACGATTGCTGGGGTCTTGCTGGGGTGGCGTTAGGCATTCAACCAAACAGTCCTCGATTCTGCATTGATAGGTTGTTTCAGGACTGATTCCGCGCCTAGCAAAATCTGCTAGGGCAAGATCCCCCAGTTCGTTGTAGATTTCAATCATTCTGGGGTACGATAGTTCAAGAACATTCACTTTTATGCGCCTCCTTGGCGATTACAAAATCCTAAAGGCCTGTCCGCCCAAGGATTTTTTATTGTTGATAAAATGGCTGCAATTGCGAACACTTTTTGACTGAGTGAAAGTAGTTCGGAAGCCTTGTTCAGATTGCCTGAACGCTTGGCTCTCTTGCTACCCGTCCCGGCTTGTCTGGATTGTTAGAGCAAATAAGACAGCAGGAAACTTAAATTCTTTTTTGAAAGTATGACAACTTCCTTTAAGCAGCAGGCTTACGACCAGACTTTCGACGGGGTTGATTGGAGGGCAGGCTTGCTAAAAAATTATCGATGGCACGTTGATGAACGTTTGGAAAGCGTCGGTTAATCATCCAATCGATGATCAGCGGACGATTGTACAAAATTCCTTTGTGTTCCCCGATTCGAATATAGTGTACACCCTCCAAAAGGATGCCTTGATATCGTTTTTTGCGAAGGAACTCCTCTGAGACAAAGAACGAACGTTTTACTTCGGCTGGCCTTACCTGAAAGCCTTCAAGTTCACGGATAGACATTATGGTGTTCTCCATTATTCAAAGGGTTAAAATAATGATACCAATTTAAATTGGATATAGGGCAAATGAGCTAGTC
>JBAUTA010000752.1:0-1672 GCA_049581985.1 Kovacikia sp. | reverse complement strand
GAAACAGAATGCTAGTCGTTAGCCAGGGAAAATCAGCGGTCAGCATTTCAGTGGTTAGTTTTTAGCGGTTAGTTGCTAGAGAGATGTTATGGCCCTACACAAGCGAGTTAGGACATTGGAATTAAAGGGGGTGGGGGGGCGAAGCCCCCAGCCAGGGGTTCCACCCCTGCACCCCGTCCTAACCTATAGGAGTAGTGCTATAAATATCAGCTATCAGCCTTAGGAAAATCAGGCAACAGAAGTTTCATCTCTCGAATGACTTCATTGAGGCTGACTGATGGCTGATGGCTGAGCGCTTCCGGTTGCTAGATTTCAGCGATTAGTTGCTAAAGAATTGTATCGATCCCTTCCAACTAACCGTCAACTACTAACAACTTCTTAAGTAATGCCAGAGAAAATCACCAGGCCAAGTACAGCAGCAAAGATGATCAGGGCATAAAACTGAGCCCGCCCACTTTCGAAGTACTTCAGAAATTCACCCGTGAGTAGAGTCACCAGCCCCGTCAGATTGACGACCCCATCAACCACCTTGTAATCGACCTCCAAAACCTGCCGTGCCAAACGACGGCTCCCTAAAACAAAGAGGTTGTAGTAGATGTCATCGAAGTACCACTTGTTTTTTGAGAGCTGATAGAGAGCAGGAATTTTAGCTGCGATCGCCGCCGGATCGATCTTATGCCGTCGATACATCAGAAACGCCAGGGTGATCCCAATCAGAGCAATCCCAACCGAGCTTCCTCCCATAATCAGAAATTCCGTCAAATCAAACGGTTCAGCCTCTGTTGCTAGCTTGATCACCTCTCCGGGGGGATGAATAAAAGCCTCAAAATAGTTCGCAAACGGAGTTCCAACCAAGCCTATAAGCGCCGAGGGCACCGCCAATATGATTAAGGGCAGCGTCATCGTCAGCGGTGATTCGTGGGGAAATTCGCTGTGATGATGCTCATGCGTCTCATGACTCTCCGCACCATGCCCATGCTCAGTATCAAGAGTTAATTCCTTCGGGTTCATTGCGCCAGGTCCGATCGAAAGCCCTAACGCCTGAAGTTTTTCTACCTTGATTTGATCGCGCACGTCCGACTGTTGTGCCCGAAAATCTCCTTCAAAGGTCAATAGGTACATGCGGAACATGTAGAAAGCAGTGATCCCCGCTGTTAACCAGCCAACCAACCACATCACCGGATTGACCGCATAGGTGGATCCAAGGATTTCATCCTTGGACCAAAAACCAGCAAAGGGAGGAATTCCACAGATCGCCAGGGTTCCCACCAGAAAAGTTAATGCCGTGATCGGCATAAATTTTCGCAATCCACCCATCATTCGCATGTCTTGAGCATAGGCAGGATCGTGTCCAACAACACCTTCCATCCCGTGAATGACGGAACCAGAGCCCAGAAACAACATTGCTTTGAAGTAAGCGTGGGTCATCAAGTGGAAGAGCCCGGCTGTGTAAGCACCTACCCCCATTGCCATAACCATGTAACCCAACTGGGACATTGTGGAATAGGCTAACCCTTTTTTGATATCGTTCTGGGTAATGGCGGTTGTAGCTCCAATCAAAGCAGTCACCGTCCCTGTCCAAGCAATTACATTGAGCGCCACAGGAACCGCTTCAAACAAAGGAAACACACGGGCAATCAGGAATACCCCCGCTGCCACCATCGTAGCTGCG
>JBAUTA010000751.1:0-2649 GCA_049581985.1 Kovacikia sp. | reverse complement strand
GTCCCCATCTGTATCCGCCTGCAGAGGATCTAAATGGGACTGAACTTCCTGGCGATCGCTTAACCCGTCGCCATCCGTATCAGCGTGATTCACGGAGGTGCCCAAACTGCGCTCGACCGCATCCTTCAGCCCATCCCCATCCGTATCTCGTTCAGCGTCTCGTCCAGCTTGAGGTGCTTTGGCGGCTTCAGCAAACCCCTGTTGCAGGATATTACGGGAGAATACCTGGGCAAAGAGACGGTCGGGCTCCCGCCATTCCCCACCACGAATGGGGTCTTGAACGGCTGTTTCCTTGAACTGAAGTTGCCCATTGGGCTGAATCGTGAACACCATTTCAGCATCAATGAAGGTATCGCCGTTCTGCTCCAGATAATGGGTGAACATCAATTCATTACCCTGCCGTTCAATGACCAGAGGAATGTAGGGTTCATTCTCAATCCGCTGGTAAAATGCTTCGCCCTGCCTCACTGATGCACGAATACCCGCGTCCTCCAGGAATCGGGCAATCCGTTTTTCGATCATGCCTTTTTGTTGTTTCGCTGGTGCGATTACCTCAGGTTTTCCAGAAGCCTGCACTGGATGAGGTGGTGAGGGCCTACTTGGTGGCTCTACCTGATGAACGGGGGTATTTTCAAGTTTTTCGGAAAGGTCATGAATTGGTTCGCGAATTTGAAGCTGATTTAAGGACTCTAGCGACTCAGGTTCAATGACTTCCAGCGTTGGCAATTTGATGCCAAGGTATTCCCGTGCAATCTCCTTCAGGTCAAACGCCGCCAGTGTATAGTTGCGTTGATTCATCAGCACATTCAGGGTTTGTTCCAATCGCTCTGGGGGAATCACAACTTCCATGCGATCGCTGACGGAATGGGTTCGGGATCAGCGGCGTTGGCCAGATGTTCGGGACTATCTGGTTCAAACCCGCAAGCTCCCAGCCCCTCTGGTTGATCGGATGCAGGAACGGGGACTGGTGTATGCCGACCTGATGCAGAATGCGGTGTTTGTGCGCTATACCGTGGAGCACCAGGGGAGTGGCTGGCAACGGGGAGAAGCCACCGGAGCAACGCTGCGAGAAGGGGGGAGGGCAACTCGTTTCATGGGCTGGCTCCTGGGTCTGATCGGGAAACGGGCTGGTTTTGGATTGGGGCAGGCAGTGGGGAAATTAGCCGGATGTTGCTGACGGAATCCCCAATCGATGCGCTATCACTGGCAACGCTGGATCGATCGCGACGGCCAACCCAGGGGGTGACGATTTACCTCTCTACTGACGGTGCTGGAGCCGTGCCAGTGTCCGCTTTACAGTCGGTGCTGGAGCGAGGAGGGCAGGTGGTGGTGGCGTTTGATGCGGATGCGGCGGGAGAGGAGATGGCGTGGCGAGTGGCGCAGCAGCTTCCTGGAGTGAGCCGGATGACGCCTGCCTATGGCAAGGATTGGAATGAACGGCTGTTGTATGATGGACAGCCGGAGCAGGCGAGGCAACCGGAGTGCGATCGGCAGATGTTGAAAGCGCTCTGGCGGTGGCATCAGGTGGCGAAGGCATTGAATAAGTCAGTCAAATACTTGAGCCGGATTACGGAGGTTGCCAGGGAGGTTAACCGGGGGGAGCCGCTTTCGGAGCAGGCGAAGGTGGCGATGCAGCAGGATTTGCAGATAGCTCAACAGCAGCAGGGGCAGGCAGAGGAGAATCTGACGGCGGTGTCGGTGAGACAGCCGAGGCGGGCGATGGAGGCTGGGCGGTAATCGCTAGAGGTACAAATTTTGTTACAAAAAGACTGCTTTTTATTGCAGGAAGGATACTTTTTCTACGGGGATCACTAAAATGATAGGTAGAAATGCATACGCATCATGAGCATTTCCAGGAGGATCTAGAGTGCGGAATCTGTCCATCGGTTGGTAGGTGCCCGTGAAGTTTTGAGCTTTTGAGGGTTGCAGATTGTGTCACCGCTTTGAGGCGACAAGTTACAACCCACCTACGAATTGTTGGACTGAAGCAGGGGATGAGAAGCGTTTTCAGCAGGGGGCTTCTATGGCAGATGAGCAACGGCAAATGCTGGATGTCTATCTTCAGGAGTACGGCAAGCTGAAGGATGAGCAGGCACAGCGGATTGGCTTTCGAGACAATTTGCTGTATGTGACGCTGGCGTTGTTTGGCACGGTGCTGGCATTAGCTATGGGCGATAAGGAAAATCCCGATGCTCTACGAGTGCTTCCCTGGGTGAGTCTGGTGCTGGGGTGGATGTGTGTGGTGAATGATGAAAAGATTGCGGCGATCGGTCGGTATATCCGCTACACGCTGGTTAAAAAAATAGTGAGTTGATGGCTTGTTTATCTTTTAGAACACGGTGACTGAAAAAGCTCACCTGACTAAGCACTTTGACAAGGAGGCTGAAATGTCTAACACAGGAATTACTTGGCTCCATCTCTCAGACTTACATGAAGGAACTCCTCATGTTAAAGCGGACAAAGAAAAAGTATTAAATGGACTAATAGCAGATATTAAGCATCGAACTGAGATATCTAATGATTTAAACCAGGTTGATTTCATCATCTTTAGCGGAGATGTCGCGTTCGCTGGAAAGCCAGAGAAATATAAATCAGCTCAAGAGTTTTTTGATCGAGTACTTGAGGCAGCAGGCTTGAAAGGGCGGACAG
>JBAUTA010000750.1:0-3119 GCA_049581985.1 Kovacikia sp. | reverse complement strand
AACTAGCTCCGGACGGGTAACACATTCTTTCCCAGGACGGGATCCCGTTAACAGGTTGGGCTTTAACAGAACCCGATCGCCCGCCTTCACAAAGGCTGCCATGCCACCCAAGGGTTCCAGTAGTTTTTCCAGGGCAGTCCGCAGCAGGGGGCGATCGTAGGACTGAGCACGCATCAAACTAACGGATGGTTGACTCATAGGGATACCTTTGAGATTGGAGATATTCGATTTTAGATTGAGGGCGGGTACTTGTCAGGATGCAAATCTGAACAATGCCTTGGAAATCCATGGGAAGTCTTCCCCTGGCTTACAAATCCCGCTACAATTCAGACAAACTTTCAGACATCTACCCATGAAAGTGTTACACGGTAGCTGGATTCCTCAAGAGACAGACAACTTTATTCAATCAGGATCATTTTATCTCTGGGTAGAAACGCTGGAGCAGAAACGCGCACGCCCCAAACAGCCTAATCTCCACAACCGCAGCCTGCGCGAGGATGAACTGGAAGCTTTTCTGCAAGACTCCCTGGGGATTCAAGATCCCCCTTTCCCTAAGTTTGCAATTAAAACCAGCATCTCAACAAAATTTTTCGCCCTACCGACGGCTGACCAAAAACCGCTACCGTCGATCGAACTCTCTCGCTACCTGGAAACCGATCTACCAGACAACTTTAAGTTGCAGTACTGGGAAATCTATTGCTATCGCGTGACTGAAATTGTGAATCGGTCCTATCAGGTTAGCAGTGTGATCAAACTGCTGAACGATTTACACTTCCTATCACTACACGAACCAGAGGATTGGCAACTGGGAAATGATCTGCTGTTCTGGTATCACTATACCCAGCAGTTCAAAGCCGTCATCTTGAAAGACCAGTACATTCCGGCACTGAAGTACCGGGAGCTAAAAACCCGCCGCAAAAAAGAAATCAAGTTTGAAATTTATCCGACCTGGGAGATTATTTCAGAGCAATTTGAGGCAGACTTACAGCGATATGGGGACTACATGCCGCTGATCTGTACCGCGGGCGCAGAAACTTCCCCCAAATCAGTTTAGCTATATCACAAAGAGAGCCTTTTAAGACATTTTTCAGACTGTCTGCTCAACGAAATTGTCATCCATACCCCCCACACCCAGCAGTTTGACAAGCAGGTTACCGATACCTTTATTTACGACTGCGTTTATGCGGCCCGCAAGTCTACTCCTTACCGAACAGATAGCAAAGCGTTAGAAGAATACAAACAATGGCAGATCTGGCGGGACAAAATCAGTCGCACCCAGACGGATGCAGCGTTTGACCTATTGTTTCAGTTACAGGAAGCTCCCAGCGCTAAGGATGATTGGATGCTGGAGTTTTGGGTCGCATCCAAGCAAGATCCATCCTATAAGTTGACCCTGGAAGAGTATTGGGACAAGAGCCAGCGGGGTAAAACCGAGGTCAAAAAGTATCTGGGCAAGGATTTTGAGAAGAATTTGCTGCTGAACCTGGGGTATGCTGCCCGGATTTATCCCAAACTCTGGGATGGCTTGGAAAATGACCAACCGATCGCCCTGACGCTGAAACTGGAAGACGCCTTTGCATTCCTTAAAGAAACTGCCTGGGTCCTGGAAGATGCTGGATATAAGGTAGCGGTGCCTGCCTGGTGGACTCCTACGGGCAGACGGCGGGCAAAGTTGCGCTTGAAAGCGGGCGTGTCTCAAAAGAAGCCTGCTAAGGAGAATAAGGGGTATTTCAATCTGGACAGCTTGCTTCAGTATCAGTATCAACTGGCGATCGGCGACGAGGTGGTCAACGAAGCCGAATGGCGCAAACTGATTAATGCCAAAACACCGCTGGTGCAATTTCGGGGACAGTGGATTGAGCTGGACCGGGAAAAGATGCAGGAAATGCTGGAGTTCTGGCAAAAGCAGGCCCAGGAAACTCCCACCATGAGCCTGATGGACTTGATGAAGCTGACAGCTGGGACAGAGGAAGATATTACGGTAGAACAGGACAATGTGCTGTCCGGCATGCTATCGCAACTTCAGGACAAGGGAAAGTTAGAATTGCTAGAAGCGATTCCAGGCTTACAGGGTACGCTGCGAGAATATCAGCAGCGCGGCGTCTCCTGGCTGAATTACCTGGACACCTTGGGGTTGAATGGCTGTCTTGCTGACGACATGGGTTTGGGGAAAACGGTGCAGGTAATTGCCCGACTGGTATACGAAAAGTCGAGTCAACCGACCCAACCAACCCTGCTGATTGCGCCGACCTCAGTCGTTGGTAACTGGCAGAAGGAAATTGAGAAGTTTGCCCCCCAGTTGCGATCGCTCCTGCACCACGGAAGCCGTCGCTTCAAAGACGAGCAAGAATTTCAAACTATCCAGCAGGACTACGATATTGTCATCACTTCCTATACCCTGGCACGCAAAGACGCAAAACTCCTCGGCAACTTTGACTGGCACCGGATTGTGCTGGATGAGGCCCAAAACATCAAAAATCCCCACTCGGCGCAGACTAAAGCAATCTGCAAACTACCCGCCCAGCACCGCCTGGCCCTAACAGGAACCCCGGTGGAGAACCGATTGATGGATCTATGGTCGATCTTTAATTTCCTCAACCCAGGATATTTAGGGAAGGAACCCCAGTTTCGCAAACAGTTTGAGATCCCAATTCAAAAGGAAAACGATCGCACCCGTTCCACAACCCTAAAAAAACTGGTCGAGCCACTGATTCTACGTCGCGTCAAGACCGATAAGAATATCATCAAAGACCTGCCAGATAAGGTCGAACAGAAACTTTTTTGTAATCTCACAAAAGAGCAGGCTTCCCTCTACGAAGCAGTTGTCAAAGACATGACGGAAAAGGTGGAAAATGCAGAAGGCATCGATCGCCGGGGACTGATTCTCTCGACATTAATGAAACTAAAGCAGATCTGTAACCATCCGGCCCAGTTTCTTCAGGACAACAGCGACTTTTTGCCGGAGCGATCGCACAAACTCAGCCGCCTCAGCGAAATGGTTTCCGAGGTCATAGAAGAAGGTGAAAGTCTGCTTATCTTTACCCAATTTAAAGAAATCGGGGATGCCCTGGAGCATTACCTGAAACACACTTTCCACCTCAATACCTACTACATTCACG
>JBAUTA010000749.1:0-6485 GCA_049581985.1 Kovacikia sp. | reverse complement strand
CTTTAGCAGGGCTTGGCTTAGGGACTGGTGAATTTGTGGATCTGGTTGCTTTGCCTAGTGAACGGTTTTAAACAGGTAAACTCAATTGCCTCTCTTCCAGGTTTTCCTGGTGTCGAGGCTCTTTTGTTATTGGTAGTGTGATCCTCATAAAGTAGGTCGGACTTATTCATGGTAAGCAGGGGTTTGGGGGCTGTGCCCCCCGGTAACGGGGTTCACCGTTCGGCTAAGCGCCCGCGGTGAAAGCCCCTCCATCCCCTCCTCACCTCTTCAGCTTAATGATGCCCAGCCACTTAAACACGGGAATCGCAGGGTCATCTGCAATCGGCTCGTTGTTCTGGGGTAAGGATTAAAAGCTCATGACTGAATTTGAATTGGTAGCGACAATCTTTTCGTTGGTAGGGGGTTATCTATTGTTGGTTTACTGTTTGTTGTTGTTCGTTCAACAGACACGCTCAGGTGAGCCAATAGACTGACTCAATCGTTCTAAGCAGGCTTCTAGTGTTGCAAAATTTATGATTTGCAACATGAGGGGGTGGGGGCGAAGCCCCCTTTACCCCCTTCCAAAACTTTCGTTTTGGTCTACTAGTTCTTGCCATCAACTGTGGAAGCAGCGGATGGCAAGAAATGGGTCGAGACCTTCAGTCATCAGGGATTGTCTTCAGGGACGTTATGCCTGGCTGTTATATGCTTATTGCTTATGTAAATTAAAGTTTAGGTATGCCTGATTCATCTCTAGATATTTTTACCAGTCGGGAACTACAGATTGGTTTTCTGGGTTTAGTCCTGGGAATTCTCACAATTCTGATGATTCGCCTGGTCAAGCCCTCGACTCATTTTGCGACTCAATTTGTGTCCAGTTGGTTAACTACTCTTAAGGTATAAAAGTAAATCTCTAAAAGCTTTGCTGTATATAGCTCTTGAGATATACAAAATTATCTTTTGACTATTTTTAGACTAGTTTTAGAAGGGACCCTATCTGAGGAATTTCCTCAGATAGGGTCAACTTGGCCTAGCATCAGCGTAGTTCCCGCCCCTACCGACTGTGACCGAAGGCATGATCGATCCTTGCCCAGCACCGCTGCCAGTGGTGATTAGCTTCGCCTGGAGTGTGCCTGAGTTTAGCAATGCCAGTGTTGTTTTTCCCCTTGCCGGATCACGTTCCCCTAGCAAGGCAGTGGTCGCTGGGTTGGTGGAGATCGCGGTTTGCCTGTCCTGCCTGGTTTTGAGGTAGGACTCGGAAGCTGAAAGTTGGGCGAGTTGCCGAATTTGGGAGCGGTTCATGGGTGGTAAGAAGCGGCATAAGCCCGGAAGTTGGCAGATGGGCTGTTGGGTCCATACATCCTGACCTTTTCCACCTTTGACCTTTGAAATTTCTTGTTGAACGTCTCCACCTTAACCTCGCGAAGACTAGCGCCATCGGGTTGGATCAGATCAGAGCTGTTTACCACTTTTGGGAATCGGGTAAAGCTGTTTTTCTGAACATCCAGATAATAGCTTTCAAAGTCGAAGTCTTCTACAGACGACGGTTGTATGCTTCCCTCTAGCCAGGAGGCGTAGGTGTGGTCTACAACCGTTGAATTCTGAGTTGTGCTGGTTCGCCTAATGCCAATCCCAACAGACCTGCCTTGATTGAGTCTGTACGACTGGGCATCTGAAACCGAATTTGCTACCGAATCAATTCGGGTGAATTCGACGTTAGGGACAAAATGCTCTGAAATTGTTGCGAGGCTGTCGGCAGTGTATTTGAAAGGAAGTGTCGGCAGAAGATAGTAAGTTGCGTTTTCCTTGCTTGAGGAGGACTGGTGGGTGTCAAAGGCACCATCCTCTAAGAAATTATTGCTGTAGGTGTAGAGAAAGGTTTTCTTGCCAGAAGTTTTGATTAGCTTGCCGTCCAAGACATAGGCAAAGGTGGTTTCAATGGCAGAACTGACAGAACCCGATATGCGGTCGGGTGGATTGGGTAGAGGGTTGTTGTACAAGTAAACCGAGTTTGAAAACAGAAAGATGAAGCCAAAGCCCAAGAAGTTCCCCTCGGAGATCAAGGAGGGAACGGGAACGGTCAGGCTCCAGTTATCCTTCTTGGCGAAAGGGTTGATCGCCTGAACGATTAAATTGCTGCCACTTCGCGAGACGATATCCAACCGCCACTTATTGCCGCCAAGATTGTCGATCGAAGCGCTGACAACCCTCCCATTGATGCCTTCGACGGGTACAGGGTTGGGCTTGAATCCGCCAACGTAATACCTGTGCCCGTCAAAGAAAAAGTACTTGATGTCTCCATTGCTGGCAGACTCAGAGGCAATGGGGAGAGTCTTTTGAGCGCTGCGCGTGTCTAGAGTCGGTCTAGCGCCAGGTGCCATTTGAGCTTTGATAATGCCGCCTTCCGGGACTGAGGCGTTATAAAGCAGTTTCGCCCCTCCTATCCCCCCGCTGGGATAGACACAGGTTGTCACCCCCCGCTGGGGATCTCGTTTGCCAACCTGGACAGCACCCGGAGTAAGGCCAGCTCCCGGAAATACCCCCGACTGGACCTCGGTTTTTGCCCTGGCAGCTTTATAGCTCTCGGTTGCCTGTTGCTGGGCAATCTGCCGCAGTTCTGCCCGATCCATCAGAACTGAACCTGATAAGTGAACTGCTTCCCGGCAGCAGTAATAGTTTGTGTGGTCAAGAAATCCTCAAACCCAACTAGCGATCCAGTGCTGTTACCTGTTGTGCTGGCGGCATCGCGCAGGACACCGAAATAACGATAGGTAATCGTTGGGGTGTCGCCCGTTGTCGGCGTAAAGGTCATGCTGGCAGTGGTGGTCGTTGCTGGGTTCCCCTCGGAAGCAGAGCCTACCGTGAAGCTTTGCCGCCCACTGCCGTTATAAACGGCTTCCTTCCGTGCCCACACATCCAGATCATCGGCGGCTGCCAGTGCTTGTTCTGTAATCGTGTGAGTCCCAGACCCATTATTCTCTAGTGAAATCGCCGTTCCAGTTTTGGTTGCTCTGTTGTAAGCCGCTTCTGTGGATAGTTTGTAGCTCTGTGGGGCACTGCCAGACGCTTGGATCACCCGATAAGTGGTCGTCGGTGCCAGACCATTGGGCAGGCCCCCGCCAACATTAGAAACCTGGATCCTGGACCCATTCACAAAGTCAGTATTTGAGGTCAGGGTGTTGGTGGCGTAATCAGCGGTGAAAGTCGCGCTGGTTGGACTGTCCTGGAATAGTGCGCCGTAGAACGTATCGCCCGAGTGAGCTTTGTCGATAATCGTTTTGCGTTCTTTATCCGTCTTGGTCAAAGGCATAAGCAACCTCAGAAGGGGTAGGTCTTGATATTCCCGTCGTTGAACAATTCTGAGCGATCGTCCACTGTTAGTACACGGTTCACCCACAGATTGACAGCTCTGAGTTTGCTGTTGGCTGAGATCGGACTATCTGAGGTGCCAAATCCAAAGTCAGCGGTGCCTGGGTCTACAGGAGTCATGGACTGTTCGTAGGATTGTTCTTCTCCGGTTGTTGCATTCCTGACAGACAGACCCATCGTTCCGGCTGGGTCATACCAGGCAACAATCAGGTAGGTCGTGTCGTTGCTAACTGGGTGGCTGATGCTGGAATAGCCAACCCGAAAGCCAATCATCCGTAACCCGTCGTCAATGACGGCATAAATCAGATATTCAGGATTGAAGGGATCTGAGAACTTATGCACGATCGCCTGATAGTTATATGACTGCCTGTAATGCAGCACCAGAGCCAGGGTCATCTTGCGGTTTCCGGCAACTAAGGCACTGTTGCTGGCAGTTGTGAGATAGCCAGAGCCATCGAACAAAACAGCTCGGTTCTCTCCGTCGTTGGTAAAGCTGAGATCACCATGCTCGGTCAGGTCACTGTTGCCAACGGAATCAGCAAAACTGTCCTGGAAGCCCCAGACAGCGCTAATGTCTACCGCCAAATTGCTGGTAACTACCTGGCTGATGGTGTAGGCCGTGTAGAAATCAACGACATTAATTCGCTCGCCAGTTAGCAGGTTATAGCCCTGGTAGTTGTTGTAAATGTGGACAACGTTCGATTGGATTTCGTATTCTTCGTAGCTGTTGACGATCGCGGAGGGTTGGTTGTTGGTGTAGATATCCTCCGCGCTTGAACGGAGGGTGTACTCGCCATAGTCCGATTCAAACCCAATGACCTCAATTACCCGTGGGATGGGTGGAACAAAGATAGGGATTTCTGTCTCAGAGATGGTTGGGATAGTTCCCAAAAAGTAGCCTTGCCATGCGATTTCCAATTCGTCCTGCGCCAGGGTGATCACGTCATTGGTCAGCACGAATAAACCGTTGTGAATTGCTGCCACTGGGAACGGTCTAGGATTGCTCAAAAATTCATCCGGCAAGGGCATGTTGATTTCACGCCCAAAGTAGTCCTGGTGATGGAGCTGCCCAACCAAGGAAGCGACAGAAATCGCCTCGGAATTGCTCTGAATCGTGTTCGCCTGATATTCCTCTACCTGGGTGATAGCAGGGCTATGGCTGGTTGGGCTGAACCTGACGGCTCCCTTGAGTGCGATCGGACCCGTAGGAGCGCTGGGAGACAGGGTTTCAAAGGAAGCGGCTGAAACCCCTTCTTCAGAGTGCCGATCTTTGAGGTTTAGCGCCCCCAGAACGTAGTAACTCTTTGTGTCTTTCCCTTTCTCGCTGACAGTGGCTTCTGTGGCCTCCCTTCTATAAGTCAGGCGGACATAGCTATAGCGATCGTCCTTCGGTTCATCAGGGCCAACACTAAGATCGCCCGATGTGCCATAGGTGCCACCGCCGAGAGTCCACGTTTCAACGATTTGCTCTTTCACAGCGGCAGTATATTCCTGCCTGCTAAGCGGGAAGAGTGTCCAGGTAGTCTTTTTGCGGGATCTCAACACCCCATCCCCCATCCCACCGTCTGAGCAAAGCTCCACGGTTCTCTCTGCCGCATCAACGATCCCGGTGTTATTGGGAAACACCTCACCTAGAACAACTCCCAATGGGCGGTTGCTGACTGATTCCGTTTTGATTACCTTCCCTTCGCTGTTGCCGTATTTGGTTTGAGTCGTCGAGTCGGTTTGCAATAGGCCAAAGTTGCCCTTGAAGGCATCCGGAAATACCACGCTAAGAGCCTGGCTCACTCTCGTTTTGTCCTGAAATAGGAAGGGGGTATCTGCCAGGATTGTGCGGATCGTTTCAGACTGGACAACCAGGGCACCATTTTCCTCAGCCATCGTGCATTCACGGGAACCACCACCGCCCCGTTTCCGAATTATTTTCTCGCAAGAGCCAGTTACAAGGATTTGCTCTTTAGGGACTTCAATCCCTCTCCGCCGCTTAAATCCTTCTACCCCAGACCTGGGACGGCTGAACAGGAAGCTTTGAGGTGCAAGGGGATAGCGCATTGCCCGAATTTGTTCGTTCGTATCCACATACAGCCAATAGCCACGCTCCCCGCAGTAGGGTTGTAGGAATTTAAGAAAGGCTCCATCTGGCTTATCGGGTGCCACCCAAAGGCTTCCAGGCACATTGATGCTACCTGGCAATCCAGCCTGACTGAGTACCTTGTCACCCAGGGCATTAATGCTGACACTTTCGTTTGGGGTGAAGCCCAGCCCTTTATAGTCCTTTGCGGGAGATCGGTAGTCATAAATGGTCAACAGATCCCCCACCTGGGCTTCTCCTACTTCGACTTCATCCCCTTCGTTGTAGTGGTATTCGAGGATGCGGACCACACAGATGGGGCTACCTTTCACCGAGAAGACGATCGGGTGCATTGCCTTATCCCATCGGCTGGGGTTGGCAAAGTCATCCAGTGATTCTGGTAGCAGGGTGTTGTTCAGGGGACGAACCAGGGTAAAGCTGCCAGTCCAGGAATAGGGGGTGCCGATCTCCACCCTGGGGCGCTGGAGGGAAAGCTGTCGGACAAAGGGCGAGAAATCCACACCGCCGATGGTGAGAGTGAATGGGGGAACGACAAAACTGAGGGCACTTCCCATTAAGGCAGCTCCACACACGAAAACTGCATCAGCTTGGTAGGGTAGCCCGTTAAGGTATCCTGCCCGATGTGGTTTTTCGGTTTCTGGCCTTTCTGGATTTTGACCTTCAAAACCGGGAACCCGTAGACCATGCCATAGCCAGTTGAAATGGTTTCTAGCAAGGTTTTGGGATGGGGTGCAACCGATGGATAGGCATATTCCACCTCATCAATTAACAGCAGGTAGCCATCAGACCCGCTGCCATACCTGCCATCCTGCCAGCGGATCAATGCTTCCAGCCTCAGGGCATCAGGCTCCAGCATATCCACCGAAAGCTCATGGGTGTAGCGATCCGGGAGTGCCCGACCTTTCAGGGCTGCAACACCTTTGGGTGTGAAGTCACCCACGGTGATTTGCTGAATCTCGCCCCTGCTGTAGCCAGCCTCATTGAAGCATTCCAGGATAACTGCCGGGATTGCTGGCGATGCGCCGTCTGGTTGATAGATTGTGAC
>JBAUTA010000748.1:0-3528 GCA_049581985.1 Kovacikia sp. | reverse complement strand
TCTCCTGCCTTCGCACCATCCTGCCTTTCAGCACTACCAAACTGCTTTCCCAAGAGTCTTTACTTATGAAGGGTTTAAGGAATTTGCAAAAAAATAACATCTCCGGATAGGGGCGAACGGTTGTCGCCTTTGCAGTGACAGGATACGTTGAACGAACCAATCTGTTTCTTAGTGACAATTTATATTCTTGATCGCAGACTATGACATCGCAGCAGTCTAATCCTCAAAATGATTCCAATTCCCCTGGTTCAGCGGATTCTGATCTAGATGATGCTAATCCCCCAATGTCTTGCGTCTCGTCTGATGGCTCAGACGATCGCTTTCCAGTGGTTGGGATTGGGGCATCGGCGGGAGGATTAGAGGCTTTTATCCAATTGCTGAGTCATTTGCCGATCGACACCGGGATGGCCTTTGTGTTGGTGCAGCATTTAGACCCCAATCAAAAAAGCTTGCTGAGTGAGATCCTGGCTCGCATAACCCGGATGCCTGTGCAGGAGGCGCAGGAGGGGATAGCAGTAGAACCGAACCAGGTTTATGTGATTCCGCCCAATAGTGTGATCACCCTGGTCCAGGGAAAGCTGCATCTGACGCCCCGCGAGAAGACGCACAAAGGCAGTAGGGCGGTGGATACATTCCTTAATTCCCTGGCAGAAGATCGGGCAGCCAGGGCGATCGCCATTATCCTATCGGGTGGAGACACGGATGGCACCCAGGGGATTGAGGCGATCAAGGCAGCGGGGGGCATTACCTTTGCCCAATCCAGTGACTCGGCCCAGGTTACCAGTATGCCCAGCACTGCGATCGCCACGGGGCAGGTTGATTTTATTTTATCGCCAGAAGAGATTGCTGCCGAACTGGCACAGATTAGTCGCCATCCCTACATCAAGACCTCAGCCCTGATTCGGGATGAACCCGCCCTGAATGACAGGGATTCCCTCTCTACCATTTTCAGTTTGCTGCGGACAAACTTTGGAGTAGACTTCTCCCAATATAAACACACGACCGTCGAACGCCGTATTTTCCGGCGGATGGCCTTGTATCGGCTTGAGCAATTAGCCGATTATGTTCGCTATCTCCAGGAAAACCCAGCAGAAGTCCAGGCGCTTTATCAAGAAATCCTGATTCAAGTCACCAGTTTTTTCCGCGATGCAGGCGCTTTTACAACCCTGAAGCAGGAGGTTTTCCCCGCACTTCTGCGCGATCGCCCTACCGAGTCGCCTATCCGCATTTGGGTGGCGGGTTGCTCTACGGGGGAAGAAGCCTATTCCATCGCCATCTGTCTGATGGAATTTTTGGCGCACCAACCGCGCCAGTACCAGATCCAGATCTTTGCGACGGATGTGAGTGAACTGGCCGTCGAAAAAGCCCGCATGGGGATTTATTTACCTGGCCAGGTAACCGATATTGCTCCCGATATCCTCCAGCGGTTTTTTGTGCCGATTGAAGGGGGGTATCAGATTAGCAAGGCGGTGCGGGAGGTCTGTGTATTTGCGCGCCAAAACCTGATCGGCGATCCGCCCTTTTCACGGATGGATTTGATTAGCTGCCGCAATGTCTTGATTTATTTCGGCGCATCCCTGCAAAGGAAGGTGTTGCCCATGTTTCATTACGGGTTGAAGCCCAATGGGTTTTTAATGTTGGGGTCTTCCGAAACCGTAGGAGAGTTTTCTAACCTGTTTCATCTTGTCGATCGCAAATATAAGATTTATGCCAAGCAACCCGCTTATTTGCTGACGCCATTAGAATTGAGCAGCATCAACTATCCAGTCGAAACGACCTCAGCGATTAGGAGCAATGAACCTCGTCTGAGCGAAGTCAATCTGTCTGAGACGGTCGATCAGATCGTGCTGAATCAATATGCTCCGATCGGGGTGGTGGTCAATGCCCAACTGGATATTGTGCAATTTCGAGGACAAACAGGTGCCTATCTAGAACCGTCGCCAGGGCAGGCCAGCTTGAATGTGCTCACCATGGTTAGGGAAGAACTACGGCTTGACTTGCGTACTGCCCTGCATCAAGCCCAGCAAAATAAGCAAGCGGTGCGCAAAGAAGGGATTCAACTCAAACAGGGAGATCGCATTACGCAGATCCAGATCGAAGTGGTGCCAATCAAATCCGGTGTCGCCGGTGATGAGTATTTTTTGATTTTGTTTTTGGATCTCGGGGTGCCCCCTGCACCTCTGCGTGACGATCTGCCCCAAAAGGGCTCAGCGCGTAAAAAGCATAGTCAGGAACGAGCCGAAATTCTGCGGTTAGAGCAGGAACTGGAAACGACGAAAGCCTATCTGCGATCGATCATTGAAGAACAGCAATCGACGAATCAAGATTTGAGGGCGGCCAACGAGGAAATATTATCCAGCAATGAAGAGCTACAAAGCACGAATGAAGAACTGCAAACCGCTAAAGAAGAAATCCAGGCGACGAATGAAGAGCTGAGTACGATCAATGATGAACTCTATCGCCGCAATACCGAAACGATGCGGGTGAGCAATGATTTCCAAAATTTGCTGGGCAGCATTAATATTCCGATTTTAATGCTGGAAGCCGATTTGCGAATTCGCCGCTACACGCCCACGGCTGCCTCCCTCTTTAACCTGATCCCCACCGATATTGGTCGCCCCCTCAGCAACATTAACCACAAGCTGATGCTTGCAGATCTGGAGGCGCAAATTCTAGAGGTGATCAATACCCTGAATGTGAAAACTCAGGAGGTGCAAGATCAGGAGGGGCATTGGTATGACCTGCGAATTCGCCCCTATCGTACCCTCGATAATCGGATTGATGGGGCTGTAGTCGTGCTGGTACAAATTGATGCCCTCAAACGCAGCGCAGATCAACTGCAAGAAGCACGAGACTATTCTGAGGCGATCGTTCAAACGGTGCGTGAAGCGCTACTGGTTTTGAATCAAGACTTGCAGGTTGTGACGGCAAACCAGCGCTTCTATCAAACCTTTCAAGTAACCCCCAGCGAAACCGAGAACATCCGGATCTTTGACCTGGGGAATGGACAATGGGATATTCCCCAATTGCGATCGCTGCTGGAAGACTTACTGCCGCACAACACCGAAATTGAAGACTTCCAGGTGGTGCATGAATTTGAACATATTGGTCAAAAGACCATGCGGCTGAATGCTCGAAGGCTGTCTCGGAATAATGGAGAGCAGTTAATTTTATTGGCGATCGAGGCGGAGAGGGAGCCCCTTTCGTAAGGGATTTGTTAACCAGATTGGAGGGAGCCTCAGGGAATGTTAAGATATAAACACTTTCTTTAAAGAAAATCTCTAAAAAGGAATTATTTAGAATAGAAGAAAGGGAAGAATTTGGGATATAGGTGAAGACGCCTTTTTATTCTCCTGTTGTGTAATACCAATTTATTGTGAAGCCGCATAAAACTTTTAGTAGTTACGATGCACGTCCAGCAAGCTTTTCAAGCTTTTGAGTTATATGTAGCTTCATACAGAAATGGTGTAAGAGTGTTCATGAATATATTTCAGCAAATAGAAGCTGTTTATCAACGAGCCTTACTCC
>JBAUTA010000747.1:0-2344 GCA_049581985.1 Kovacikia sp. | reverse complement strand
AGCAATTGAATCAGGGTCCTGAGCTGACAAAATCGGACGTATCCCAGCTCCAGCTCCAGTAGCAAAAAGCCTACCCACTCGATTGGCAATTTCGTCGTACTCAAACAAAACCGGAGATTCATCGATAGCAAAACAGGATACTGGAGAAATCAAAGCTCGTCTCATAGCGGCACCATAAATCGACAAAGCTAAGACAGCTGCATCAATATTGTTTCCTAGCTGCGTTAGCGCGAATACAAGGAGCTGAGAATCCGTAGAAAAGCTGGAAGGTTCAGAGATAGATTTCCCCACAGGGCTTACAAGCCAGAAATCTAGCTGAACTTTAATCAGATTTAGGGCGGACCTCCGGATCTCATTTTCTGCATCCAGTTCGAATTCTTCTGCCTGAATGAAGCGCCTGTAGTCTTTTAAAGTGGGAATCGCTTTCCAGGCAGTGGACCCGACCCCACCTTGGTGAGCCTCTTTGTACCTTCTACGAATCTTTTCATCTTCAAAAAAGCGGTTCAGCACCAACGTGATTACAGCGCGGCAGTTACTGATTAATAGCTGGTCTGATGATTTTCCTAAAACCATTGTCATGATCGCTGATTCAAGAAACCCTCTGTACTCCCTTCTACGCCCTTCTATGTCCTCATCAGATAGATTTGATTTGCCAAAATCCGGCTCTTCCATCAGGTTGTTGGATTGCTTGGAGATATCGTAATAAGCCCCTCCAACAAATCGGGTGAAATCCCCAAAGGTGCTTTCGCCATTAATCTTGGGATAATCCATAGCGACGACGGGATAACCCCGGCATAAAAAATGCAACATCATGTACGCGAGCTTTACAGATTTCCCTGACCGGGTAGTACCAAAAAGTCCTACCCCCTCATGTTTGCTAAACATGTCTATATGAATAGGGCAGCCACCCTCTGCTGAGATCAGTTCAAGGCCATGACGGTCTTCGGAGCGTACTCCTATTAGAGGAAGCAATCCAGGCACTTCGCCACTCAAAAAGGTGAGCCGCCGATTGTATGGCTTGTATAGAAGAGGGTCCGCAACAATTGGAAGCGTTTGTAACCAAACTTTCCATGTATAGAGCGTCTCCCGCTTTATCCAAGCAGGTCTCAAGAAAAAGCTTTCCATCTGGCGGCAAGCATTATCCAACTCGTCCTGCGTAGGGCGATGGATTAAGATAGCAATCCCTTCATAAATTGGAAGAGCACCATCGTAGAGCTGCTCTTGAGCTTGGTCCGCACGTTTAACCTTCATTCGTGCGTTAACATCCGTCCTCGATTTATCTGAAGCGGTAGTAGACTGCTTGGCAACTCGTTGAACGACCTCCTTTATAAGGTCTTCGTTTGCTCGGCTCACCTGACAAAAAATTTCACTCTCCCGAACATCCATTCGGCTCAGAACATCCCAGAAGTACCTTAGTTGGGACCACTTATTCTTCCATCCCCCAGGCTTATCGAGTAGGGTGAGCACACCCACGAAATTGCTTTCTCCCAGTTTGACCCATTTTTCATGGCCTTCCGGAGCCCCGCTCTCCAGTAGCCGAGTGTTGGCATGAACTGGGGAATAAATCTCTTCACGAAGGCCGTCCTCATCTACGATCAATAGCTGTGGAATATCCCTTGGAGAGGATTGGTTAAATCTACGCCACAGATTACCCCATAAAGCCTGCTCATCTAAAGCTCTCACTTCCAGCCCAAGCTTATTCGAAAGCGTTTGCTGCCACCTTTCCCATCCTTCCTTAAACGCCTTTACCATTAATCGATAAAGGCGCTTCTCTGTAGCCGCTCTAAGATCTCCCTTAATGGCCAAAAACGCTTGCTCTGTTTTGGCAAGTGTTTTTTCAATCCAATCTTCACCGTGTGTATTTGGTTCGATTGTATAAGTTACATAAACTCGCCAAAAAACAGGCTTTCGATAACCCTTTTTAGTTATTTTTTTAGTAGTCGCTTGTTCACTCATTAAGAAAAATTTGTACTCATCAGTATCAGTTCCATCTATCAATTCTTGTAATTCTTCTTGACGCTCATAATCGGAACTGAAGTTACCCATATGAAAAGTCATACTTTCATTTGGCAGAAGATCCTTCAAGCCATCTTCAATTTGGTCAAATACTGGCCCAATCTGCTCATCCTCAAGGGCACAATGAATAGGCTTTATATCGAACCCAAAAACCCATCTCAGAGAGCCATCCGGTCTTTCTAAATAGAAGGCCCCAATCCTTTTTTCGTTCAGATTCATTCTGACTATTGTTTTGAGATTCAGTGAGTCCTCAAAAGGGCTTGATTGAACAATCTTATTTCCATGCTTAATCGTCTTCTTGCCAATCTTTTCTCTTTTCTGTGGTTGT
>JBAUTA010000746.1:0-1506 GCA_049581985.1 Kovacikia sp. | reverse complement strand
GTGGAACCCCTGGCTGGGGGCGAAGCCCCCACACCCCCCTCTGCAACCTCAATTGGGAGGAGTGGAAAGCCTGGTAACGATAGCGATCCTATTTGGATGGTGAAGGCCTTTCCTGCCAGGGAAAGGCTTTCACCACTCTACTTTTTTACCCATGATTGAGGACTTCTATCTTCGCCAATCTTCAATTTAAATTGGGGTAACAACAGGGGTTAGGGTTGACTTAAAGGGTTCCCGACGTTTTAAGTGATCCAGAGTTTGATGTTGGACAGCCTCCAGGATTTCTGCTTCACTGATGCGGGTGCTGCGGCCTGACTGGACAACCATTTCGCCATCAACAAAGACCGTATGCACATTGGAGCCGCGGGCGGCATAAACCAGGTTCCATAAAACATTGGTGTCGTTGTCATCCCAGACTAAGGGCATCATGTTGGGTTGCCAGAGATCGACTAAAACTAAATCTGCTTTTTTGCCAACCTCGATCGAACCGATTTCGCTGTCCAGACCTAAGAGCTTGGCACCATCGATGGTTGCCATGCGAAGCACTTCTGGAGCGGGGAGAGCAGCGGCATTGTAGCGGTGAACCTTCTGGAGCAGGGAGGCAAATTTCATCTCTTCAAACAGATCCAGATTGTTGTTAGAAATGTTGCCATCGGTTCCTAAGCCAACGGTAATGCCTGACTGTTTCATCTCCAGAATAGGGGCAATTCCTCCGGCAAGTTTGGCGTTGCTGGTCGGGCAGTGGGCAACGGAAGTGCCTGTATCTGCCAGAATTTGGATTTCGTTTTGATTGAGCCAGACGCAGTGGGCGATGGCGGTTTTCTCCCCTAAAATCCCTAAATCCTGGAATAATTCAATCGGTCGCTTGCCAAAATGCTGCATCACTGCTTCCACTTCTTCCTTCTGTTCGCTGCTGTGGGTATGAATCCGAACGTCGTATTCATCCGAGAAAGCTTTTGCCTTGGCAAACGCCTCTTGAGAGCAGTAGAAGAGGTGTTCCAGCCCAACCCAAACCCGGACTCGACCGTTTTGGGAAAGATGATGGGTTTCAATGAGTTTGCGGTTCGTTGCGGGTGTCTCGAAGAAATCCTTCCCTGGCATATCGGCGGCATAGGGCACCAAATTGACCCGGATGCCAAGATTGCTGGCGGCGTCCGCACAGCGATGCATGAAGCGATACATATCCATGACGCAGGTGGTGCCGCCTTTGAGGGCTTCTAAGTAACACAGAAGAGCGGCATAATAAGCATCGGCTTCATTCAGGGCTCGGTGCTCTAGCTGATACCGGGGTAACCAGTCCAGGAGCTGCATGTTTTCCGTAACGCCGCGCAGCAGGCTGGAATGGGAATGGACATCAATTAACCCAGGAATAACTGCCATTTTCCCTTGACAGTCGATCGTCTGGGTTGCCTCGGGTAGGATGGGAACCTCCTCATTTGCTCCGACTGCAACAATCCGATCGTCCTGCAAAACAACCACTCCATTGGCATAAACCGTATTGTGTAGATT